>JAIDJS010000168.1 GCA_029052085.1 Eubacterium sp. | reverse complement strand
GATATAATCACTACAAATTTGTTATTATTGACAAAAGGCTTATACAAATCAGCCTTTTGTAAAGGAGAACGATTATGAAATTTAAGGATTTCCCAAGTGCAGTTATAAAAGAAAATGTTGATTATACTGTAAAGGAAATAACAAATGTAATTAAAAAGTATGGTCCTCGTGAATCGGGGAATGATAATTGCTTTGCTGCCGAAAAGCATTTAAAGAAAGAGTTTGATCAGTTTACCGATGAAGCTCATTTTGAAGAATACAAAATGGCTCCGAAGGCGTTTTTGCATTTTACTAAAACGGTTGCGGTTGTTATCATTATTGCGGTTATTACAGGTCTTGTGCTTGCACTTACAGGTGTAATAAGCGGCTTTTTTGCAGCACAGTGTATTGTTTGCGCAGTTGTAGGAATCGGATTGCTGATAACGGTGTTTGAATTTCTTATGTATAAGCAGTTTACGGATGTGTTTTATAAGAAAATCACTGCCCGTAATCTTATTGCAACAAGAAAGCCGAAGGGTGAGGTTAAAAGAAGAATTGTAATCAGTGGTCATATTGATTCTGCCTATGAATGGCGCCCGCTTTATTATGGAAAGGGCAAGTATCCGTTAATGGGTATTTCAATGGGCGGAGCAATCGGCGGTGCAATTCTTTCATTTATAATTACTGTTATTTGTATTGTTGCTCATTTTGTTGATATGGGCTCATTCGGCGAATTTATGCTTGATTACTCTTATTATTTTCATATTTTAACTGCAATCTTTATGATTGGTTTGTTCCTTTTTGTTGATTTCAAAACAATTTCTCCCGGAGCAAATGATAATTTAACAGGTACTTATGCCGCTGTCTGTGCGCTTCGTATGCTTGATATGGCAGGTGTTGAATTTGAAAACACAGAGGTTGTTGCTATGATTACAGACGGCGAAGAAGCAGGTCTTCGTGGTGCAAAGGCTTATGCAAAGGCGCATAAGGATGAATTCACAAGCAAGGATATTGAAACAGTTGTTCTCTGCTGTGATACATTAACGGATCTGGAATATCTTAATGTTTATGCAAAGGATATGACCGGAACAGTTAAGAATGATAAGAATTTCTCAAATCTTGTTCTCAATTCTGCCAAGGAAGCAGGCTATGAGGATGCTAAGCTTGCAAGCGTTTTCTTCGGCTCGTCGGATGCTGCTGCATTTACGCAGGAGGGTATTGCGGCAACCTGCCTTGCGGCTATGGATCCGGCTCCGGCCGATTATTATCATAACCGCCGTGACAGCTATGACAGGCTTGTACCGAAGGCTATTGAAACAGGCTATAAAATCGTTATTGCTTCCATTCTTAATTTTGATGAAAACGGATGTAAATAATTATCAATTAAAAGGGCTGATTTATATCAGCTCTTTTTTTGTGACCAATTCGGTTTTTAAATCGTTTTAGGTGTGAAAGGGGGAATTCATATGGATAATGAACCATTAAAAAGCAAGTTTGAAGCCAAATATAATTTATATGGAAACATGCTATATAAAATTGCTTTTTTATATTTTGGAAATTCATATGATGCTGAAGATGCCATGCAGGAGGTTTTTATCAGGCTGATGTACAATGCGCCCTCTTTCAAAGACGAAAACCATGAAAAAGCATGGCTAATCAGAGTAACGCAGAATAAATGCAGGGATATGCTGAAAGCATCAAGCAATAAAAATACTTCGATTGATGAAATGGAAATATCCGATTTTGTTAAAACGGAAAGTGATGCGCAGCTTGATGTTATCAAGCAGGTTGTTGCGCTTCCTGCAAAATATAAAGCGGCAATTATTCTGTATTACTATTATGATTATTCTGTAAGCGAGATATCGAAAACACTGCAAATCAGTCATTCGGCAGTTAAAATGCGGTTGAAGCGGGGCAGAGAAATTTTAAAAATAGAATTGGAGGATTATGGCTATGAAACCTGATGATTTAAAAAACAGTATAAACTATATTACGCCGGACAGCTATATGGAAACAAGGCTTTTTGCTGAGATAAAAGACGCAGAAAAGCCGAAAAAGAAAACAGGAAAACTATTTAAAGCTGCTGTTTGCACAGCTCTTTGCTGTGCCGTTCTTGCGGCAGGTATTGGTATCGGAGTTCCTAAAAAGGCAATCAGTGACAGCAATGAAAATGTTTTTACATCTGATGTGGATTACAGCGGGAATTATTTTGTTATGAGCGTTTATGCTGCTGAAAAGGATAAAGAAACAGCAATTCCTATTGATGATCATACGGTTATTTTTCCTTATTTAAAATACGATATCCAAAGATATGACGACGGCGTATCAATAGGTATCGGAGGAAAAGAAGATTCTGATGATGGTACTGCTTTTAAAATCAGTGGAGAGAATATTAAATCTGTTAAAATCAAATGTGAAACAGGCGAGTTTCTTGTTTGGGGGTTTGATATGCTCCATTTTTTACAAGAAAATGAAACATATTTTGACCTTATTGTGCCTTATTCAGCTGAATATGAGGTTGGAGGAACTGACAAGCGCCTTGATATAATGTTTAGTCATATTAAAAATGGCGATTATGATGAGTATATCAAGGGTAAAAAATTAAGATCTTATGATGAATATATAAGTGCTGATGTTGTTTATGATAATAATGACAATGCAGTTGCTGTTGGGCTTGTGAGTAAAGAAAGCTATGCAAAAATCCATCCAGACGGAACAATTAAAGAATACACTTTTGAAAATGTTCACAGCAAAACGGAAGATATTATCGGTGAAGATTTATTTTTATGGGAACCAAATGCTTTTGAACTTGTTGATAATCCTGATATGTCTATTACTGAATTACACGACACCATAAGCGTTGAAGTAACTTTCAATGATAATTCGGTTCAATATGCAAGCTATGATTTTTCATTTAATGATAACGGCGAGCTTGTTATTGACAGAATAGCAGACTAAAATAAGAAGCCCCACAAGTTTAAGCTTGTGGGGTGTAGTGTTTGTATCAGCAAATCATTCCGCTTTCTATCCAGCGCATAACAGATGGGTATTCGTCTTTATAGTCATCAAGTCTTTCCGTATTGGAATCAACGAAAGCCTGAAATTCATCCGTATCTTCAAAATCAAAGGTGAAATCCTGCTCAAAATCATAGGTTGCCGTGAAAAGATAATCAAAAATATCGTCTGCTGAAAATTCTTCAAGCATTTTATCTGCAACAACCTCTGTATGATAATCTAGAGCATTCTTAACTGTTAATTCAAAATCGTCCTCGTCTGTATCAATTCTTGGGTTGTCAAGGCAGTAAGCCGTGATTTCCGCCTCGTTTATGCCGAGATTCTGCAGATACTCAATAACATCCTCAAAGCCCGTTTCGTTAACATCATCATAAACTCTGTAATTGAATTCACCGACAAGATTCTGAAGTGCAACAGCCTTAAATACGGAATCAATTTCATATCCGTCTTCATCTGTAATAACGAAGCCGTCTTCTTTAAGCTGTTCCCAGATTAATTCATAAAAAACTTTATACTTTTGCTTTTCTTCAAAAATCGCTTCATAAATATAGGTATCAATATTCATTTTGTTTCTCCTTTTTTATCCAACATCATTAAGTTTAGAAAATGAGGCTTCCCCTCGAGGGGAAGCTGTCACCACAGGTGACTGATGAGGTGAATCTTATTCTTTGACAACACCTCATCCACCACAAGTGGTCCCCCTTCTCCTCAAGGAGAAGGCTTAACTTAGTGAGCTTGTTGTCTTATCATCTAATAACATTTTATACTATAACATTATCATTTTCAATATTGCATTAAGAATTATTATAGGCTATAATATTTTTGATTAACTTATAATGGAGTGTGTTGTTATGACAGTTACGCTTAAAAATGATATATGCAGAGTGGAATGTTTGCAGGAGGGCGCTATGCTTCATTCCCTTGTAAAGAACAGCACGGAATATCTCTGGCAGGGAGATAAGAATTATTGGGGCGGTCAGGCGCCTGTCTGCTTTCCGATTGTTGGTGTGCTGAAAGACGGAAAAGCAAAGGCCTTTGGTAAAGAATGCAACATGAGCCGTCACGGTGTTGCAAGAATAAATCCTTTTGAAATTAAGGAACAGGGCGAAAATTTTGTTACCTTTGTTCAGAATGCAACGGATAAAACAAAGGCGCAGTTTCCTTTTGATTATTCTCTTGAAATAAAATATACTTTAAATGGCAATACTGTTACAACAGAATATACCATTTTTAATACAGGAAGTGAAAAGCTTCCGTTTGCTATCGGCGGTCATCCCGCTTTCAACTGTCCAATTTGTGATGATGAAAAGTTTGAAGACTATTCTGTTAAGTTTGATAAGGTGCTTACTAAAAAGTGTTTAAGACCGGATGTTCATACAGGGCTTATTGATACATCGAAGCGTTATTCCGTTCTTGAAAATACGGATGAAATCAAAATGGACCACAGCCTTTTTGTTGATGATGCTATGGTTTTTGACAATATGGAGGCAAAACGTGCTTTGCTGATTGGCAAAAACGGAAAGGGTGTTAAAATAGAGTATCAGGATTTTGATAATATCCTTGTATGGTCCTCTGCAAACGGCGGTCCGTTTGTTGCTTTAGAGCCGTGGACAGGGATTTCAACCTGCCTTGATGAGGATGAAACCTTTGAAAACAAAAGGGGAATGACCATTCTTGAGCCGAATGAGCAGGCATCTTTTAAATTTAAAATAACACTGATTTAATTGAGATACGGAGATAAAATGAATTACGGATTTTTCAGAGTTGCGGCGGCATCTCTTAAGCTTAAGGTTGCAAACCCAAGTTATAATAAAGAAGAAATAAAAAAGGCAATTGACAAGGCGGTAAGCGAGGAGGTAAGGCTTCTTGTTACACCTGAGCTTTCCATAACAGGCTATACCTGTGCTGATTTGTTTTTTACAAAGGCTTTGCAGGATGCAGCCGATGAAGCTCTCTTTGATATTGTTGAGTACACAAAGGGAAAAAATATTGTTGTTATTGTCGGAATGCCTGTTTCCTATTATTCCAAGCTTTATAATTGTGCAATTGCTATCAGCAATGGTAAAATCGTGAAAATTCAGCAAAAGCTTAATCTTGCAAATTATAATGAGTTTTATGAAAAACGCTGGTTTTCAACGGTTGATGATGATTTGTATATTGAAAAATATGATTGTCAGATGAACTCCAAGTCTATTATTGATTTAGGCGATGATATATTTGTCGGAATTGAGTTATGCGAAGATTTGTGGGTAACTGAGCCCCCGTCTGGCAGGCTTGCATTAGAAGGTGCAAATATCATTGTTAATCTTTCAGCAAGTGATGAATATGTTTCGAAGGCAGAGTACAGACGAGATTTAATTGCCAATCAGTCTGCAAGGTGTATCTGCGGATATGTTTATGCGGGTGCGTCTGTTTATGAAAGCACAACGGATTTGGTGTTCAGCGGCGCAACGCTTGTTGCCGAAAATGGAGCAGTTCTTGCAGAGGGTGAACGCTTCAGCAGAGATAATGTGATTACAATTGCCGACATTGATGTTGAAAAGCTAAATGCTCTTCGTCAAAAGAATATGAGCTTCAATTCATGCTATGATTATAGTGTTACAAGTCTTGAAAATACAAAAATCAACAATAAAAGCAATGACCTGAAATACCGTTTTGTTGATCCGCATCCGTTTGTTCCTGCCGATGATACAAAACGAAAGGAACGCTGCAGGGAAATCTTTTCTATTCAAGCAGCAGGTCTTGCAAAAAGAATGGAACACGTTGGCTCATCCGGGGCAGTTATCGGTATCTCGGGCGGTCTTGATTCAACGCTTGCACTGCTTGTTGCTGTTGAAGCAATGAAGCTGCTCGGCAAGGATAATTTAGATATTTTGGGTATTACTATGCCGGGCTTCGGTACAACAGACAGAACTTATAACAATGCAATAGAGTTAATGAAATGCCTTGGTGTTACCGTCAAGGAAATCAGCATTAAGGATGCCTGTATTCAGCATATGAAGGATATAGAGCATAATGCGGATATCAAGGATATAACCTATGAAAATACACAGGCAAGAGAACGCACGCAGATTCTTTTTGATATGGCAAACAAGCATGGCAAGCTTCTTGTAGGCACAGGGGATTTAAGCGAGCTTGCAATGGGCTGGTGTACCTATAACGGAGATCATATGAGCATGTACGGCGTAAATGCGTCTGTTCCGAAAACGCTTGTCCGTTATCTTGTTGAATATGTTGCGGGAATAAGCGAAAAGAAAACAGCCGATATTCTTTATGATGTGCTGGATACTCCGGTTTCTCCCGAACTTCTTCCGCCTGATGAAAACGGTAAAATCGCACAGAAAACAGAGGAAAATATCGGGCCGTATGAGCTGCATGATTTCTTTCTGTATCATTTTGTCCGTTTCGGTTTTTCAAAGGAAAAGCTTCAGATTCTTGCTGAAAAGGCATTTGACGGAAAATATGAAAGCAATGAAATTTCAAAGTGGCTTGAGATATTCCTGAAACGCTTTTTTATCAGTCAGTTTAAGCGAAGCTGTATTCCGGATTCTCCGAAGGTCGGCTCGGTTTCGCTTTCTCCGAGAGGGGATTGGAGAATGCCGTCAGATGCCTCATTTGCAGATTATTTGTAAATTTGTTTTTCTTGTTTGATGATCAATGGATATTTAATCTGATACGCTTTTGATAAAATTTTAACAAATTAGTACAAACGGGGCAATATTGTCCCGTTTTTTGTATGTTTTGTTTAAAATTAATTATTGAATTTAATATTAGCAAGTGTTATAATAATTTAGGTTATGGAGTAGTTTGTCCAAAACTTAAATTTTGATTATTAATCATAGGAGGAAATCCAATGGCAAGAAAAAAGAAAACTATGGATGGTAACAACGCTGCTGCTCACGTTTCTTATGCGTTTACAGAGGTTGCTGCTATCTATCCTATCACACCTTCATCTGTTATGGCTGAGGTTACAGATGTTCTTTCTTCTCACGATACAAAGAACATTTTCGGCCAGAATGTAAGAGTGCAGGAAATGGAATCAGAGGGCGGTGCTGCAGGTGCAGTTCACGGCTCACTTTCAGCTGGTGCTTTAACAACAACTTATACAGCTTCACAGGGTCTTTTGCTTATGATCCCGAATATGTATAAAATCGCAGGTGAGCTTCTTTCATCTGTAATTCATGTTTCGGCACGCTGCGTATCTACCCATGCTCTTAACATTTTCGGCGATCATTCAGACGTATATGCGTGCCGTCAGACAGGCTATGCAATGCTTTGCTCAAACAACCCTCAGGAGGTTATGGACCTTGGTGCTGTTGCGCATCTTGCAACTCTTAAGTGCGGTGTTCCTTTCCTTCATTTCTTTGATGGTTTCCGTACTTCTCATGAAATACAGAAAATTGAGGTTTGGGATTACGATGATCTTAAATCTATGGTAGATATGGAGGATGTTAAGCGTTTCCGTGCACATGCTCTTAATCCGGAGCATCCTACGCTTCGCGGTTCTGCTGAAAACTCTGACCTCTTCTTCCAGCACAGAGAAGCCTGCAACAAGTATTACAATGATGCTGTTGAGGCAACTGTTAAATATATGGACGAGGTTAATGCTAAAATCGGAACAGATTATAAGCCGTTCAACTATTATGGTGCTCCTGATGCTAAGCACATTATCATCGCTATGGGTTCTGTTTGCGATACAATTGCAGAAACTATTGATTATCTTAACGCTAAGGGCGAGAAGGTTGGTATGGTAAAGGTTCATCTTTACAGACCATTCTCAGCTAAATATCTTCTTGATGTTATTCCATCAACAGTAGAAAAGATTTCTGTTATTGACAGAACGAAGGAGCCGGGCTCAATCGGCGAACCTCTTTATCTTGATGTTGTTGCTGCTTTCAAGGGCTCAGCATTTGAAACCGTTCCTGTATATAACGGCAGATATGGTCTTGGTTCAAAAGATACTGTTCCTGCTCATATTATTTCAATTTATGATAATATGAAAGCTGCTGCTCCAAAGCAGACCTTTACAATCGGTATTGTTGATGATGTAACAAATCTTTCTCTTGAAGCAGGCGAAAATGTGGATACAACTCCTGCAGGCACAACCTCATGTAAGTTCTGGGGTCTTGGTTCAGACGGTACAGTTGGTGCTAACAAAGACTCTATCAAGATTATCGGTGATAACACAGATAAGTTTGCTCAGGGCTATTTCTTCTATGATTCAAAGAAATCAGGCGGTATTACAGTATCTCATCTTCGTTTCGGCGACAGCCCGATTACTTCAACTTATCTTATCAATAAAGCTAATTTCGTTGCTTGCCACTGCCCGTCATATGTAACAAAATATGATATGGTACAGGATCTTGTTCCGGGCGGCACATTCCTTCTCAACTGTATCTGGAGCCCTGAAGAGCTTGATAAAGAGCTTCCTGCTTCAATGAAGAGATACATTGCTGAGAATGATATTAATCTTTATATCATTAATGGTATTAAGATTGCTGAAGAGGTTGGTCTTCGCGGCCGTGCTTCAACCATTCTTCAGTCTGCTTTCTTCACAATTTCAGGTATTCTTCCTGTTGATAAGGCTATTGAGCTTATGAAGGCTAAAGCAACAGCTAAGTTCTCAAAGAAGGGCGATGCTATCGTTGCTGCAAACCACGATGGTATTGAGCGCGGCTCCAAGGAACTTATCAAAGTTGAGGTTCCTGCAAGCTGGAAGGATGCTGTTGATAAAGAGGTTGAGCTTGAGGTTAAGACAGACCGTCCTGAAATGAAGAAATTTGTTAAGGAAATTCTTGATCCTGTTGGTCATCAGAAGGGCGATTCAATCCCTGTTTCAACATTTGTTGATATGGCTGACGGTGTATTCCCACAGGGTTCAGCTGCATTTGAAAAGCGCGGTATCGCAGTAGATGTTCCTGAATGGGATTCTGCATCATGCGCTCAGTGTAACAGATGTTCAATGGTATGTCCTCATGCCGTTATCCGTCCTGTTGCTCTTACAGCTGATGAGCTTGCTGCTGCTCCTGAAGCTACAAAGTCAGTTGATTTGAAAGTTCCTAAGGACAGCGGACTTAAATATGCTCTTATTGTTTCAACTCTTGACTGTACGGGCTGTGCTTCCTGCGCAAATGTTTGTCCTACAAAGTCACTTACAATGAAGCCAATCGCTTCTCAGATGGTTCAGCAGCCTGTATTTGATGCACTTTGTGATATGGATCCAAAGGCAGTTGTTGCTTCTGATAAAACAATCGTTTCAACTCAGTATCTCAAGCCATATCTTGAATTCTCCGGTGCTTGCGCAGGCTGCGGCGAAACCCCTTATGCTAAGCTTGTAACACAGCTCTTCGGTGATAAGATGTATGTTGCAAACGCAACAGGCTGTTCTTCAATCTGGGGTGGTTCTGCTCCTTCAACACCTTATACAGTTGATAAGAACGGAAACGGTCCTGCTTGGTCCAATTCACTCTTTGAGGATAATGCAGAATTCGGTTTAGGTATGTTCCTTGCAAATGCTCAGATTCGTGCAAGACTTGCAGAAGATGCTCTTGCTCTTAAGGATTCAGCAGTTGCTGAAGAGGTTAAGGCTTACCTTGACACATTTGAGGATACACGTGCAAACGATGCTCCTGCAAAGGCTCTTATTGCTGCACTTGAGAATGCAGATTTATCAGGTGATGAAAAAGCTGCTGCAGAAGATTTCCTTAAGGATAAGGATTATGCTGCTAAGAAGAGCCAGTGGATCTTCGGCGGTGACGGCTGGGCTTATGATATCGGCTTCGGCGGTCTTGATCACGTTCTTGCGCAGAATCAGGATGTAAATGTTCTTGTATTTGATACAGAGGTTTATTCCAATACAGGCGGACAGGCTTCAAAGGCTACACCAACAGGTGCTGTTGCACAGTTTGCTGCTTCCGGTAAGATTACAAAGAAAAAGGATCTTGCAAAGATTGCAATGTCTTACGGCTATGTTTATGTTGCTCAGATTGCTATGGGTGCTGATTACAACCAGTGCTTAAAGGCTATTAAGGAAGCAGAAGCTTACCATGGTCCGTCAATCATCATTGCTTATGCTCCATGTATCAACCATGGTATCAAGATGCCTTTCAACCAGGCAGAGCAGAAGAAAGCTGTAACAGCCGGTTACTGGAATCTCTTCAGATATAATCCTGCTCTTATTGAAGAGGGCAAGAATCCGTTCTCTCTTGATTCAAAAGAGCCAACAGGCGATTATCTTGAATTCATTAACGGCGAAACCCGTTATTCATCACTTAAGAGAAGCTTCCCTGAAAAGGCTGAAGAGCTCTTCAATATTGCTGCTGAAAATGCAGTTGCTAAGTATAATGATCTTGTTCGCACAGTTGATTACTATGCACCTAAAAAAGATTAATATATAGCTGATAAAATAGGGCTGTCACAAGGCAGCCCTGTATTTTTTCGGAGGTTGAAATGAATAATTTAAGTGAATTCTGTACCTGTAATGATAAAGCATGTCCGCTTAATCCCGTAAATCATGATAAAGGCTGCAGCCTTTGCGTAGCAAAATGTCTGAAAAATGGGGAAATACCAAACTGCTTCTTCAAAGCTGTTAATAGCAATGAAAAGCCGGAAAGCTATACATATAAGGATTTTGCAGACTTTGTATTGAAAAATAGAACAAAACCCTGACTTGCCGGCAAGTCAGGGTTTTGTTTCGTAATAGTTTATGAAATCATTTAAATATATTTAAATATTTGTCTTTCATTATTTCATTGATTTCCTTTTTTTCAATAACAAATTCGGGATGACCCATATATCCGGGTGCTATCTCGTATTTATCAAAGGGAATTACCAAATCTCCGTTATCATTGAAATAATAATTATGCTTATCATTTATTTCTACAAAGTCATATCCTAAAGCATTATTATCAATCCAATAAGTCAAATTGCTGTCTTCCTTTATCTGTTGACGCATCTGTTTTTTTATGTTTTCAGTTATGATACTGTTATAATCTGTACTTTTGAATAAATCGGAAAGATAAACATTTTTTCCTGTTGTACGGTCAATATGATAGTATTTAAAATATACTGAACCACTGCCTCTTACGGATGTTACGGTCAGCTTTAAGGTAAACCAGTTTTCTGTGTTAGTAATTACATCATAATCAACATAAACGGATCCATGTCCTTCATTGCCGATTTCTTCAACTTCCTGATAAAACTCTTTAACGATTCTTTCTGCAAGCTCGGAAATGTCATTGTTAATATTTTCTGCAGCATCGGGGTTTTCGTTGTCATCAACCATAGGTATGTTAACGTCCATTTCGTGATAATCATCGGAATAAAAATAGTTTCTTATGGTAACAACTTTGATGATATCGCTTAGAATCGGAACGTTTTCAAGCGATTGTGCATAGGTTACACTTACGTTTGGCATTACAAAAAGCATAAAAAACAAAAAGCATGCAGCAACTGCAGTAATGCGCGGTAAAAGCTTGATTCGTTTTGTTTTAATACTTTTCTCAGAAAGACTGTTAAGGGTGTTTTCAATCGCTGTGTTTACATTCTTAGGTATAATGATTTTTTCTTCAGTTGCTTTTTTTCGCAGTTTTTTATCGAACTTATTCAATTGAAAAAATCCTCCTTGTTTAATATTTCTTTAAGCATTTTTCGTGCTCTTGATAATTGTTTTTTAGCTGCCGGTACACTGCATTGTGTAATTGCTGCGATTTCCTTAATCGAAAGATCTTCGTAATAATACAAAATTGTTACTGTTCGGTATGGATTTTTTAGGCTTTCAACGGCTTCTCTGAGTGAAAGACTTACCGCTGTATCTGATACAGCAAGGTCTTCCATGTCATATTGATCATCTATATTCAGGGAAGGTGGATTCTTGCTGAGCATTTCCAGGCATGTATTATGCAGGATTTTAAGAATCCATGTTTTAAAATATTTATCATTTTTCAGAGAATTGATATTTGAAAATGCTTTTAATATAGCTTCACTTATTGCATCTGCTGCATCAAAATCATTTTTTAAAATTGAAAATGCAAGCGCATACATTGCTTTTTTGCAATGCTGAATATTTTCGCAGAATTCCTCGTTTGATTTCAATTATTTATCTCCTTAAATATTTTTTCACTTTCTTTTGTAATCCAGTTACCCCATTCTGAATAATATTTGGCATATAAATGAACGTTATCTGCTGTTTTGTTGGCATCCAAAGCATTATCCCGGTCGTCAAACAGAATGTTGGCATCAATACTGAATATGTTTTTATTGTTTGCATTTTCAGCTATTTTCGAATTGAGATTATCCAGTCTCTCGTTATTAATATATTTTTCGGAAGCTGATTTTACTTTTGTTACGTGCAGATTTTTTTGAATAATAATAACCGCATCAGGCTGTTTTGCATTTATAAAAGAAACAAGCTTTTTGTATTCTGACGCTGTTGTTTCAATGTTGTATCCAAGCTCGTTTATTCCAAGCATAAGATAAATTACATTGTATTGCTTTTTTGTCAGCAAATCATCCAATGATAGCTTTCCTACATTCGGAACAGAAATTTTTTTATCGTATATATTATAAACACTCATGCCGACATTTGCAAAAAAATCGGATGGAAGCCCCGAATATACCATTAAACCTATAGTTCTTGAATCACCGATAAAAAGTGCATTTTTCATGCTGAAATCAGAAACAGGCTTCGTGTTTTCTTGCGTTGCCTTTGATGCTGATTCCGTTTTTTTCGATGTAGTTTCAGTCTTTTTTTCAACTTTGCTGTACTCTGTTTGCTTTGTAACGGAAGACACTGCTTTGTTTTCGTTAACAACGGTATGCATTTTTACGGAACAAGCGGACAATACGCAAAAAATAACGGCAATTGTAATGATTATAAATGTTTTTTTCATAAAATTATCTCCTAAAATCTAAAATATAAAAACGGGTCGTTATAGCCCTTATAAATGCAGTAAATACTT
>JAIDJS010000167.1 GCA_029052085.1 Eubacterium sp. | reverse complement strand
TAAATCTTTAAAATTTTGTGTTTATGATTATCTTTTTTTGAATATAACAATTTCAGGATTTGTTCCGTTTTCTCCGTATTCACATACCAGTAAATATTTTTAATCGGCAGTTAGTCCGTAGAATCTGCGGCTGTTATTTTTGCATATCTGATTGCCCAAGTAAATTTTGTTATCGTCCCAGAATTTTATAACTTGTCCGCCTGGAAGAGTATATTCAAGATTAACAAAAGAGCCTTTCAGGGCATTCAGATGTTTGACCTCTTCCATATCATCAATTTGCAGTGCATTGAATTCTTTAATCAATTGCTTTTTTAGTTTGCAATCTTTCGAACAGGATGTGTCGCAATGTTCAAAACCTTTGCTGCTGCAGCACTTTGCAAGCATACAGGATTTGCCAAAGGGATGACCGTTTGTTGTTTTACATCCGCCGCAGTTTTCTTTGAATGCGCATTCACTGCAGTCTGCTCCGCATATTGTTTTCATATTTATCCTCTTTTCTTATTGTATAAATCATTCATTTCAATTCGTCTGAAAATGCTTTTAAGTTCTTTTTTGTTTCTTCGGGCAGCGCATTGAAATCTATGTTATCTATTGCTCCCTGAAGAGCGTATAAATGTACGGAGCATACCTCCGGAAAACGCAGCTTTAACTTAAAATATGCTTCCTTGCTGCCTAGTGCTGTCAGCTCTTCTGCCGTTTCTATGCCTGTTAATTTCAGCTTTCTTTCAAGCTCTTTTCCGATATTTCTCATTGAGGTTAAATCCGACATTGCTATATGCTCCTTTCTTGCTGTAAACAGCTATAAAAATCTTTTTTGTTACATAGGTTTTAGGTTTTTATTGAGTCTGTCTACTATCCATACAATTCGTTTTTCTCGCCCTGCAGCTGTTTTAGCATCAAAATATGCCCTTGTATAGGTTTTCTTTACCGATAGGGGCATTGCCCGAAAATTTGTAAAAGCAGGTTCATATTTCTCCAACAATTCCGATAAACAATGTATCTGTTCATCTGTAATTGCAGCAGGCTTTGGAGCATCCCATTGCCCGTTTTCTTTGGCCTCTTCAATTTTCTTTCTGCCGAAATCGGTCATCATTCCTTGCTTTTCAAGGCTTTTTACCAATGCCTTATTTTTTTCGGACCACTTGCTGTTTTTTCTGCGTTGAGAAAAGTATTTTTTATAAGTTTTATCATCAATACGCTTCATCTGCCCGTCAATCCATCCAAAGCAAAGTGCCTCTTCAAGCGCTTCGCTTGCACTTATTGTTTCGGGGCCGTCAGCTTTACCAAATAAAATCCAAATTCCATCGTCTGACCGGCAATATTCACTAAGCCATTTTCTGAATTCTTCTCTGTTTTCAAATTGCATTAGTTTGCTCATTATATGCTTACTCCGTTATTCTTTTAAAAATTGCTTGTCTGTTTCAGGAATTCCTGTTTTATCGGATATATAGCGTTCCACTTTCATATGCAAGTCATACTTCTCTCTGAGTTCAACAATTCTTTTCATCATAGGGGATGCATGATGTAAATCAATGGATTGCTGGTCTTTCCAGCTATCAATTAAAAGTACGGTCTCAGCATCATTCATTGGAAAAAAGTATTCGTATTTAAGATTTCCGTCTTGCGCACGAATGTCGCTTACAATTCCGCTTGATATCATTTCTTCTGCAAATTTTTTTGCATTTCCATTTACTCCGCTATAATAAATGTTTATTGTAATTGTCATATTTCTCCTCCGATTATTTTTTGTTATATAACGAAAATGTGGCATATGTACACCCTTGTAGTGCTTTGTCCAGCCGTCTTGCTTTGTCATACCGTTTCTGAGTGCTACCTTTTGAGAGGGGATATTCGTATCTCTGATAATAGAACAAACCTCATCAGTGTGTAATATTTCAAAAGCATATTTTTTGCAGGCTTTGGCAGCTTCCGTGGCATAACCTTTATGCCAATATTTCCGTTGAAAAAGATAGCCTATTTCAAGTACTTCTCTATCCTTCCAAGGCTGCATGGTGAGTCCGCACTGACCAATCATTTCATCCGTTTCCTTAAGGATTACCGCCCATAAGCCAAAGCCCAACTTATGATAACGGGCAATCTGCCTGTCAAGCCATTCCTGCACCTCATCGTTATTGAATGCTCCCTCATAAGCATACATAGCTTCTTCATCCTGCAGTATTCTGCATAATGAATCAAAATCATCCTGATTCATTTCACGCAAATATAATCTTTCTGTTTCAAGTATCATTTCTGTTTTTTACCCTTTTTATGTAAATTATCTTGGTATACCATTCATTCGAGGAATTCCTCAATTGTCTTAATATACTCATTATACCATAGGAATATAAGAAATAATATAAAAACTTTAGAATAACTATTGACTCTTACGATACGTTATAGTCTATACTGTAATCAACGGAGGGATAATGATGAAAACAGTTAAAGAAGTCAGCAGATTAACAGGCATCAGTGTGCGCACACTTCATTATTATGATGAAATTAATTTACTGAAGCCTGCCGAAATTACAGCAGCAGGCTACAGACTGTATGACGATACGGCTCTTGAACGCCTGCACAGTATATTACTTTTCCGAGAATTGAAGTTTCCGCTTAAAGAAATCAAAGCAATTCTTGATTGTTCTGATTTTGATACGCAAACAGCATTAAAAGAGCAGATTATGCTGCTTGAACTGCAGAGAAACAGACTGAATGAAATCATTATTTCTGCCCGTGAATTACTAATGAAAGGAGCTGAAAATATGAGCTTTTCAGCATTTGATAAAGCCGAAATTAATCAGTATACAGACGAGGTAAAGCAAAGGTGGGGCAATACCGATGCGTATAAAGAATTTGTTCAGAGGAATACATGA
>JAIDJS010000166.1 GCA_029052085.1 Eubacterium sp. | reverse complement strand
GCGTTTATTCCGCTATCTGAAACAAGCAGATTGGAACCGTTTCCGATTGCAACAAGCCTTATACCCAGCCTGCTGCATTCCTTAACAACAGATGCAACCTCCGTTTCGCTTTTCGGAAAAATCATAACCGAAGCGTTACCGCCGACCTTAAAGCTTGTATGATTTTTCATTGATTCATTTTCAGCAAATTTAATATTCTCTTTTTCTAAAAAAGCAATTAAATCTTTCAAAATATCACCATTAATCAATTGAGCCGAGAAGGGCAGCACCGATAATGCCTGCATCATTTCCAAGCTCTGCTTTCATAATTTTTGTTTGAATCTTACTGTGAATTGAATATCTTTCTGCCTGAACAAATTTGCCGAGAGGCTTCATAAGTGTATCTCCCTCATTGCAGATACCGCCGCCTATACAAATGATTTCAGGCTGAAGTGCATTTACAAGATTGATAAGACCGCATGCAACATATTTGATATAGTTATTCACTACATTGATACCTGCAATATCGCCTTTTCTCATAGCATCAAATGCAGTTCTGCCGCTTACCTTGCCTTCTTCCGCTGCAATTTTGTGCATAACAGAATCAGGATATTCCGCCATAGCAGCCTTTGTCTGATTAATCAGAGCCGTTGCAGAAGCATATGCCTCCCAGCAGCCCTTTCTTCCGCAGGTACACTCCTCGCCGTCTACCATAATAACCATATGACCGCATTCGCCGCCTGCTGCATTTACACCTGTTACAAGCTTACCTTCTGCAATGATGCCTGATCCAACACCCGTTCCGAGTGTTACGGCAACAAAATTCTTAGAACCATTACCGCAGCCGGCATATGCTTCACCGAGAGCAGCACAGTTTGCATCATTTGCAATAAAGACAGGAATATCGCCAAGACGCTCTTTAATCATATCTTTTGCAGGAACATTATTAAAACCAAGATTATTTGCAAATTCAATAACACCATCATCATTTACCGTACCGGGAGTTCCCATTCCGACAGATGATATATCAGCAATCGTAACACCTGCTTTTTCCATTGCTTCATTGCAAACCTTTGCAATATCATCAAAAATCTCTTCTGCACTTCTGGGTGTATTTGTTGGGGTTTTTGCAGTTGCAAGCATTTTATATTCTTCGTTTACAACAGCGGCAACAATATTTGTTCCTCCTAAATCAATTCCAATACTAAGCATAAATTTTCTCCTTTATTTTCTAAAATATTTTATTTACCGGCAAATCAGGAATTCTTCCATATTTCCAGTTCGGTTTCTCCCGGCTTTATATCTTCCATGCCAAGACCGACCATAAGCTCCCTTGCCGCATTATATCCCATTTTTTTCTGGCGGTTATTCATAGCAGCCGTTTCAATAATAATAGCAAGGTTTCTGCCCGGATTAACAGGAATCGTTAAAACAGGAACCTTAACATCAAGAATTTTGGTATATGTATCATCAAGACCAAGCCTGTCATAAGCCTTTGTTGAATCCCACGGTTCAAGCTGAATAACCATATTGATTTTTTCAGATACTTTGACGGCACCCATACCGAAAAGGCGGCGTGCATTTATCATACCGATACCGCGCAGTTCTATGAAATGCCTTATATTATTTGGCGATGATCCGATTAACGTATGATCATCAATTTTTCTGATTTCAACAGCATCATCAGCAATAAAGCGATGACCTCTTTTAATAAGCTCTACAGCCGTTTCCGATTTACCGGCTCCGCTTTCACCAAGAATAAGAACACCTTCTCCGTATACCTCACAGAAAACGCCGTGCCTTGTAATTCTCGGGGCAAGGCTTGTGTTAAGATATTGGATAAGCGTTGCCAAAAACGGAGAGGTTTCCTCCTGGGTGCGAAGAAGCGGCACTTTATATTCTTCACAGGCCTTAATAAAGTAATCGGGAATTTCAAGACCTCTTGTTATAACCGCAGCAGCAGGATGAAGGGCAAGCCAATAGCCCAGAGCCTTTTGCCGTTCTTCCTTATCCATTTTCTGAAGAAATCCGATTTCGGTCCAACCTAAAATCTGAATCCGTAAGGAGTCAAAATAATCCGTATAGCCTGTAAGCACTATACCCGGACGGTTTATTTCATTGGTTGTTATTAAAATATCGTTTGCAGCTTTTGGAAGATAAATTATTTCAAGAGAATGCGAATCTATTATCTTCTGAAGAGAAACGGAATAACCTGCATCCATTTCATTACCTCCTAAAATTATACAGTTTTATTATATAATAAATTAATAGCGAATTGCAATATTTAAAAGACAGTTTTTATAAACTTATTATGAATATTTCGGCTAATGATTTACAACAGACGAAAAATATGCTATATATTAGAATGAATTATTACACTTTCCGAGGGAAATTTATGGAAAAAAGATACAAAATTGCAGTAGGAACCGATGCTTTTCCGCCTACTACGGACGGAATAAGCAACGTTGCGCAAAGCTATGCAGACGTTTTAAACAAGCATCACTGCGAAGCAGTTATTATTACACCTAAAAATCCAAATCATCAGGACAAAAAATATCCGTATGAGATTTTCAGATACAAAAGCTGGTGGGTGCCGAGCAAAGAGGGATACAGCATCGGATGGCCTTTTAAAGAATCTTTAAGCTATGATATTATAAACCGTGATTTCGATTTGCTGCACAGCCACGCTCCGCTTGCCACAAGCTATTTTTTCAGGCTTGTTAACCGGAAGAAAAGAATACCTACCGTTCTTACATACCACACAAAATACGAATATGATATAGATAAAAGAGTTCCGACAAAAAAAGCCAAGGCTTTTGCAAAACGCTTTATCAGAAGAAATATTGAAGCAGCAGATGAGGTTTGGGTAACAAGCGAGGGCTCGGCAGAAAGCCTTAGAAATATAGGGTATACAGGCGATTATATTATTATGCCCAACGGATGCGATATGCCCAAAGCTGAAATACCGCAGGATGTAATTGATAAAATAAAGGAAAAGCATTCTATTCCGAAGGATGTTCCTGTTTTTATTTATACAGGACGTATGATTTGGTACAAAAACATTCAGTTTATTCTTGAGGCATGCAAAATCCTTAAAGACAGCGGAAAGGATTTCAGACTTATTATGCTGGGTTTTGGTGCCGACGAAAAGGCAATAAAGCTGAGATACAAGCTTCTTGGCATTTCCGACAAAATTATCTGGACGGGAAAAATACTCAACAGAGAGCTGATACAGCAGTATTACGCAGCATCTGACCTGCTTATTTTTCCATCTACCTTTGACACAAACGGACTAGTTGTGCGTGAAGCAGCATCCTGCGGAACACCCGCCTTGCTTGTTGAAAATTCATGTGCAGCAGAAGGCATTGAAAATGGAAAAACCGGATTTTTCTGTCAGGAAAATTCGCAGAGCATTGCCGATAAGCTGTTGGAAATTATGGACAACAAAGCACTTCTGAGAAATGTAGGAAAAGAGGCACAGAATACAATTTATATCAGCTGGGAAGAAGCTGTAAAAAAAGCATTTGAGCGATATGAAGTTGTTATCAACAAATTCTTTTCCGATAACCACAGCAATGAGGAATATAAATATTAAAAGCAGTGTTGTTAACACTGCTTTTTTTGTATACAAAAACCGAAAGGCCTTGACCTTTCGGTTTAATCTATTCAGAGCTTTGATATTTCCTCAATAAATGAAGATGCGGAATCAAATTCCTTATAAACGGAAGCAAAGCGAACATAAGCAACCTCGTCTATTTCACGAAGCTTTTCCATAATAAGCTCGCCGATGCGAACGCTTGTAACCTCTCTGTCGGCTGCGCTTTGAAGAGTAGTTTCTATTTCTGAAATTGCATGTTCCAGTTCGGCAACATTAACAGGCCTTTTTTCACACGCACGCAGCATACCCTTTAAAACCTTTGTACGATCAAACACTTCCCTGCTTCTGTCCTTTTTAATAACAAGAATAGGAACATCCTCTATCGTTTCATAGGTTGTAAAGCGCTTAGAGCATTGAATACATTCTCTGCGGCGGCGAATACGTTCATTCTCATCCGTAGGACGAGAATCAATAACCTTGCTTTCTTCATATCCGCAAAACGGACATCTCATAATAAAAACCCCCTTCAAGATTTCTCATCATATACATTGTAGCACAATATATAGAGAAATGCAAGTGTTTTTACTTTACACAATATATTGAGAAAATCAAGCCTTTTTATGAAGCGCATTCCTGTTGTTGTATAAGAACATCCATACTGCCATTGCACAGATAACAAAGTAACCCACAAAAGACCACAAATCAGGAATATCACCAAATGCAAAAAAGCCAACGATTGCAGCAAAAACCACCTGGGAATAATCGTAAACAGAAATTTCCCGGCTTGGTGCATGTGTATATGCGGCAGTAATGGAAAACTGCCCTCCCGCAGCACAAAGACCTGCCATAAGAAGCGCAGCCCACTGCCAAAGCGTCATAGGATGATAATCAAAAATAAGATACGGCGCTGTTACCAGACTTGAAAAGGCAGAAAAAATGAAAACAATCAGCTTACCGTTTTCGCCCATAATTCCAAGCTTACGAACACAGGTATACGCCGCACCGGCACACATACCTCCGATAAAGCCCGCCATTGAAGCAATGAGATTTTCATTTCCAAAGGTTGGTTTTATTATAAACAAGGAGCCTATGAAAGCAACGGCAATAGCTATTGCCTGCTTAGGCTTTACTTTTTCTTTAATAAATAAAGCAGAAAAAATCAGTGCAAAAAAAGGGCTCATTTTATTCAGCATAGAAGCATCGGAAAGCTCTATTTTATCAATTGCATAAAAATTCCCAAAAACACCGGCAAGCCCTATAACAGAGCGAAGTATATGGTATCTTAAGCAGCCTTTTGCAGGCTTTATGCTTTCTCCTGCTTTGATAAGGGCAAAAAGCGCAAAAAACATTGCAACAAAATTTCTGAAAAACACCTTCTGAAAGGTCGGAACATCGCCGGCAAGCCTTACAAAAGTATTCATACCTGTAAAACAGACGGCCGAAAGCAGAATGTAAATTACGCCCTTGGTCTTATTACTGATTTGATTTTTCATAAATTAACCGATAAGCTTTTCAATACATGCAAGCTGAACACAGATGCAAAGAAGCTCTGCAGCAAGATCAAGTTCTGCAACAGGAGGAAAGCTTGGAGCAATACGGATGTTGCTGTCTTTATCATCAACACCATAAGGATATGTTGCACCGACAGAGGTTAATACAACACCTGCTTCCCTGCACAGCTCGCCGACTCTTTTTGCACAGCCGTTCATCACATCCAAACTGATAAAATAGCCGCCTTTCGGATTAAACCATTGTGCAATTCCCTTGCCTGAAAGCTCATCATCAAGGTGCTTAAGAACGATATCAAACTTGGGCTTAAGAATAGCTGCATGCTTTTTCATATGAGCCTTTACGCCGTCTGCGTTCTTAAAGAATTCCACATGGCGATGCTGGTTCATTTTATCGTAGCTGATTGTCTGTGCATTCAGACGCTTTTTAATTGCGGCAATATTATTATCACTTGCAATAAGAGCAGAAACACCGGCACCCGGGAAAGTAATCTTGGATGTTGAGCAAACCTCAATAACCATATCCTCATTGCCAAACTGAGGCAACACATCAAAAATATTAAGAAGCACATCGCCGTTATCATCCAAATCATGGATACAATAAGCATTATCCCATATAATTCTGAAGTCCTTAGCTGCAGGCTTTAATGCAGCAATACGCTTAACAACATCATCACTGAAGGTAATACCCTGCGGATTTGAATACTTAGGAACGCAGAACATACCTTTAACGCTTTCGTCCTTGATATATTCCTCAATAGCATCCATATCAGGTCCGTCTGCTTTCATTTCAATATTAATCATTTTAATTCCGAAATGCTCAAGAATTGTAAAATGACGGTCATAGCCCGGAACAGGACAAAGGAATTTAACCTCATCGAGCTTACACCAAGGCGTATCGCCTACACCATGTGTAAAGCACTGGCTGATATAATCAAACATAAGCGTTAAGCTTGCATTCGGACCGACAATTACATTTTTTGATTCTACGCCCATTAAATCGGCAAAAAGCTTTTTACAGCTAGGAATACCATCCATAATTCCATAGTTTCTGATATCAACACCATCAGATACATAGCTTTCAACATGATTCATAGCATCTGATAAATCAAGCTGATCCGCACCCGGCTTACCCCTGCTCATATCAAGTTTTAAATTTTTTGCTTTGAAATCATTATAGCGATTTTCAAGAACTTTCTGCTCTGCCTTTAATTCCTCGGCAGACATTTCAACATAAAGTTTTGCCATATCATTATCCTCCGTTAAAAATTTAATGGGGATATTTTATCACTTTTCTGCTTCATTTGCAATATTACTATTAAACAAAATTACTACTCAACAAGCTCCAAAAACCATCGAGTTTCCTCAAGAAAAAGATAAGTATCCCTGCCCTCTATTCTGCATTTATAGCGAATTCCCGCTCCGCCCGATTTAAGCGAAGCGGCAGGGCGGATATCCATAACCCTGTCTACCTCAAATTTTTCATCATCCATTTTAACCGCTATCGGGGTTATTACACCCTCTTTATCAAAAACAGCAGTTACCTCCACATAAGTTTTCATCGTTTATCGTCTACCTTTCCTTAAATTCTTTAAAATATCCTATGGGATGAATCGTATGATCATCATGAGGATCAAAACGGCTCAGACCTGTATCTGCAAGAAGCGAAGCCCTTTGAATCGAATAGCTTCCGAATCTTCGCCTTACATCATCAATCGCCTTTTCAAGCCTTTCCAGCTTTTCTCTTTTCTCAACCGAATGGACCAAATCAAGCTGCACAGCTTCATCAATATCAAAATCAGACACTGTAATGCCGATACTTCGCAGTGGATTTTTCCAATTATAGTTTTCAAGAAAAAGCTTCATTGCCGCATTGATAATTTCAGACGAAACATCGGAATGTGCCTGCAATTGCCCCTGCCTTGTAAAATGATAAAGGTTTTTATCACGCAGTGTTATTGTAATGGTTTTCCCCTTTACACCAATTTCTCTCATACGGCGTGCAACGCTTTCCCCCAAAACTGTAAATACGGTTTTAACATCACTGTTATTTACCATATCTCTGGGCGTAGTAGTTGAATTTCCTACACTTTTAACGGCCTGAATATCATCAATATGCCGAACCGGAGTTGTATCAAGCCCATTTGAAAAGCTGTAAAGTATTTCACCATTCTTTCCAAAAACAGATGTTAAGAAGCTTTTATCCGCCGCAGCAAGATCACCAATTGTATAAATACCATAAGAAATCAGCTTTTTCGTTGTTGCAG
>JAIDJS010000165.1 GCA_029052085.1 Eubacterium sp. | reverse complement strand
ATAAAGCTTTATTAAAAATAAAACGAAAGAGGTGTTTCCGATGTATTAATTAATTTAGCATCAGGTACATAAATATTATTGAAAAACATAAACAAATCACGTATTATAAAAGAAAGGAAATTTTTATGAAAAAATCTAAAAGAATAGCAGCTTTAATCGCTGCAGTATTAATGGCTGTTACAGTATTTACAAGTGCAGTTCCTACTTTTGCAGCTACTCCGTCTCCCAAGAATCAGCTTCCTCCAAAAAAAGATGCTATTTATACAATTACAGGGTATTATTCAGATGTTTCCACAACACAGATGAGTGCGAAAACTATTTCTAATTTAACTGCTACAAGGGTAGCGGCAACAATTGTTGCAAGAACAGTGGATTCAAAAGGGAATCTTGTAAAAGCTGGCGGAGTGCCTGATAAAGGAACAGATAATGCAAAAGACTCCGGTATAGCATATGTAACAAGCGGAAGCGGTAATAGATTTACAGATGTTTATGTTCTGTACGCTGCTTTATTTTATAACAGCAAGCAAGTTTTTTATGATTATACATTTATTTGATTATTGTAACTAATAAAATGCAGGTAAGGTGGCAACGCTTTGCCTGCTCAGTGAGGATTCTATATGAAAAAACGGATGATTATAATCCTAATACTATTGCTTTGTATAATAAGCCTTGTTGCAGCTTATTTTATTTATGGCAATACTCTTATTGATGTAACAAATGAACAATCCATCAGCGATCATCTTGCGGCAAATCCCGAAAATCCAATAACCATATTAAAAACAGAACAGCTTGGAGATTATTTTGGTATTCTTTATACAGACCCCGTTGATGCGGACGAAGGATATTATCATTTTCGCCATATCACAAAAGCAGCATTATATAAGAACCGATACCATAATATCGGAAGCTCGTCTAAAATGACGGAAGGATTTATAGGGGATGTTGATGCAAATAGCGGCGATGAACGAAGAACAAAAGCAGAGCTATTGTTTTATCGAGTGGGGAACGATATTGATAATGATAATAAATGCAGTGTGTTCTTGTGTCACTATAGAGACGAGGAACAGATAAATTATAAGGAAATAAATAGTGTTGAAGAGCTTGTTGAGAGGCTGGAAAAAAATAAAGTATTAGATGAAAAACTAGATGAATTTGATTTGCCTGATGATACATTTATAATGTCCAAAACGTATGATTGGGATGACGAGGATGGTTATATTTTTGTTACAGGCACTTCATTGACACCGGAGGAAAAGTTTCAATCTGAGGTAGAATCCAAGATAGAGGAATACAGATTATATTTAGCAGGCGAAATTAATCTTGATTTTGATTAAAAACAGTTATTGTCACATTCTTTACGTGTTCATCGAATATAAAGGTGTAAGGGTTTTGGAAAAATAAGGGAGTGTATGTAAATGAAAAAATTTATATTATTCCAAAAAACTATGAATTATCACAAGCAGATAATCAAATCCATTTTGTAAATGGTTGGTTTCCGTGGAAGATATGAAAAAGCAAAAAATGGCTGAAGCAGATGCCATAATTAGAGACTACTATGATGATTATTTGAAAGGGGCAGAATCGTGAATAAAGGATTACATAGAATTTGCATATTTTTAATGATTTTAACCTTATTATCAACCTTGCTGGCAGGCTGCTCAGGCAGGGAGATTTATGTCAATACAGAGCAAAATGCGGTTTCCTATGTTGAAAATGAAGATTATCAAGGCTTTCTTGATCATAATTCAATGTCTGCCTTTGCAAAGGCTGAAAATGGCTATTACTTTTTTAATAATATGCATCTTTATTTTTTTGATACGGAAAAGAACGAAGCCTATCTTGTGTGCAGCAAGGCAAATTGCGGGCATGATACGGATAGCTGTACGGCATTGTTTTCAATATTTAATTTTTATCCATTCCAATTGGCATACTATGGTAATGCATTATATGTATTAGGCTGGGAGGAAGAGGGAAATAACCTTCGCCATAATTATATATACCAGATATCACTTGATAATTATAAGAGAAAGAAGGCAGCATATTTATTTGACAGTGTCGGTCTTGATTTGTTTAGTTTTATGATACACCGTGGGTATGTTTATTATCTTAAAGGCGAAGCCGGTGATCTTAAGGAAACCACATCTTATTTATACAGAGTTAAGCTTGGGAATACAAATGAAAAAGAGAAGTCAGAAGCAATATATGAATTCAGTGGGATTGGTGCTTCTATCAGTAACTTTAGTGCAAGCGGAAATAATATAATTGTATTGAAAGCGGTTTACGGAGATACAGAGGGAAACAATTATGAAACCTCGTATGATCTTATTGACATTCATTCATTAGAATCAAGAAATATTGTTGGCAACGAAGCATATTCTTTGTTTGCAGACGGAGAATATATTTATTATGAAAAAGGGAAAAATATTGTGAATCGTATAAATCTTAATACGAACGAAGAAGATTTTTTCTGCAACATAGACGGACCGGCGTATATATCGGCAGACAGCAATTATATTTATTTTGATAACAGGCAGAAAATGTATATAGACGAAAGCTTTAACGACAGAAAAATATTGGTATACGATAAAAGTGGAAAGTACATAACGGAAATCGTGCCGAAGAATCCAAAGGATGATTGTTATTTCGGCGGGGATGATGTCATGCTTTTCAAAGAGATTATCTCAGGAGAAACCGAAACAGCGAGCGATGGGGAAAATGCTGTAAAAGATTACTATATTCTTGACAAAGCACAGCTTACCTCACCGGATAAGCAATTTATGGATATGGAATAATTCGTTTATGGAGCTATTCAGAATACTTAAAAATAAAAAATTTATAGCAGCAGTAATTGTATTATTGCTGCTTAACTGTGTTGCTTTTTATATAACGCAGCAAAAAAGCATTGAAGATTTTGGTATAAATATCGGCACATATTCAGATGTTTTCCGTGAAAATGCCGATATTTTTTCAGAGTCCGATACAGAGGATACAATCCTTGAAAAAAGCAACAGATTTCAGATTCTGAAAAGTTTTGCAGATACGGAAAAGCTAAAGGCCGAAAATGCAGAGGAATACGAATTTTTTGCTGAGGAGGAAGCACTGTTAATTCAGGAAAATCCTGCACTGTATCAGGAATATAAAGACAGCGTATATTCCTATGAGGAAATTTCTGCTTTAACCAATTTTTATTCTCATTTTTCATATCAGCTTGAATACCAAAACGGGTATCAGGCATATATTGATTCCATTATTGAAAAAGGCAAGGCGTTATCATCAAAAAAGCTTTTTTCCGATAAAAACTCCTTTTCCTATAAATCCATACAAAAATCAACAGAGGATTTTTCCGGGAACAGAGATTTGAATTTGACATTAGTTAACGATTTGCCGGCAAGCTCTGTTTTAAATTATCAAACAGGAGATTTTATTCTTATTTTATTATGTGTTTTTCTTGCTGTAAGCTTTTTGGCGGAAAAGGATGTTAATCTTTTAATACATACCTGCAAAAACGGAAGAAGGATATTAAGGCTGAAACAGCTTCCTGTTTTAATTTTGTTTTCTGTTTTTTGCGCTTCTTTTATTTATATATCTGAAATATTGATTTCACTGAAAATCTATCATGCACCGTTTGATTTATATGCGGCAATACAGTCATCAGATATGTTTTCGGATTGTATTTTGCACATAAACCTTTTGCAGCTGTTTGTAATACATATTCTTTTTAAGGCAATTTTTGCTGCTATGATTGCCCTTGTTATCTGGCTTTTGATTTCATTAAGCAGTAATATCATATTGGTTTGCGGTATTGCAGGAACAATGGCAGCGGCAGA
This sequence comes from Eubacterium sp., assembly GCA_029052085.1. GTDB lineage: Bacteria > Bacillota > Clostridia > Oscillospirales > Acutalibacteraceae > Eubacterium_R. Next base: position 21,310 of record JAIDJS010000165.1, on the reverse strand, counting down.
GCTTTTGCTTTATAAAAATATTTCCGCTCAGAGCAACTTGTCTTTTTTTAAAACGTTCAACATATTTACACTTTTTGATTATAAAAGCATAATGGATTACAACCTGATTTCCGTTTTTTCTGTTCCCGTCAGGGCAGATATCATCGTTTGGGCTATTGTATTGCTGATTGCTTTTGTTGTATCGGTATCGGTTATCCTGAGTGCAAAAAATAATTATCCGATAAAAACCCCGAACAAGGCTTTCAGAATAGTACATATTTTGTTCAACAGGCTGTCTGAGGTGTACACCAAACTGCAAAGCATTTTCTATGCAGGCAGATTTGAAACCTATAAAATCATGCACACGGGAAGGGGAATACTTGTTGCTGCTGTCTTTTTTGCGGTAATTGTATTCAGCTTCAATACAAACACGCTTGTTTTTTCGTCTACGGAACTGTTTCTGAATGATTATTATGCGGAATATGCCGGTGAGCTGAATGATGCGGTATATAACAGTATTGATACTATGCAGGCTGAGCTGGAAGCCGTTGACGAAGAGTATAATTTTAAAAGTACGCAATATGTTAACGGAAAGATTTCTTTTGAAGAATATGATCTGGCAAGAGCGAAACATGATGCTTACGGCACACAAAGAAAAGCCGTTGATAAATTGACAGCGCAGGTTGACAGAATAGAGCAGCTTTCCGATGAAGGAATAGAGCCTGTGCTTATCAATGAAACAGGATATAATAATCTGTTTTTCAATCAAAGCAATCAAACGGAAATTCTGCTTTTAATATGCGCCGTGGTTATTATATTTTCGTCAGTATTTTCTATTGAAAAAACATCAAATATGCTGGCGCTTAATCATTGTTCCAAAAACGGAAGAGAGCAGTTGTATTTGAAAAAGATACTTACTGTTATTCCGAAAATGTTTGTATTGACGTTAATATCCTATGTATCGCTGCTTATTCAGAACAATTATCTTTATGAACTTGGCAATCTGAATGCCGATATACGTAATCTGGAATGTCTGCAGGATATCGGCTTGAATATAAGCATTTCTGATTATATCATTTTGAATTTTGCTTTTGAATTTATATTTGTAACGGTTATCGGTCTGATGATTGCTTCACTATCGGTATTTATGTCACAGCTTGCAGTAATCATTGTATCAGCCTGTGTTTTTATACTTCCGAGTGCGCTTTATATGATAAATATTTATTCGGCAAAGGCAATGTCTGCATCATTTTTGTTTAATTTTAATTCACTTGTGTTAGATAAAGGATTAAGCATAAGCAGCTTTATTCTGCATTTTGCTTTCATCCTGATTTGTATTGTATTGCTTTGCTTGTGCAAAAGAAGATGGTGTTTAACCAGGGGTAGGTAGTTATGAAAATAGAAATAAACAATCTTACAAAAGCATATGGCAGCAATAAGGCTGTAAATAATCTGAATCTTACTCTGAATGAGGGGATATATGGTATACTCGGTCCGAACGGATCGGGCAAAACCACATTGATCAATCTGATTATTGACAATGTAAAAAGAACCTCCGGTGAAATACTTATTAACGGTAAAGATATATTATCATCCGGTGCCAAATATCGGGATTTAATAGGATATATGCCGCAGCAGCAGGCACTTTATAATGACTTCAGTGCCTATATGTATCTGAAATATATGTGCTCTGTTAAAGGTATTAAGCGCAGCAATGAAATGATTAACAATATGCTGAAAAAGGTTAATCTGTATGATGTAAGAAATGCAAAGGCAGGCACATTTTCAGGTGGAATGAAGCAGCGTTTGCTGTTTGCCCAGGCATTGCTGAATGATCCGAAAATTTTAATACTTGATGAGCCTACGGCAGGGCTTGATCCGAAGGAAAGAATTAACTTTCGCAATATGCTTGCAGAATTATCAAAGGATAAAATTATTCTTTTGGCTACGCATATTGTTTCTGATATAGAATGTATTGCGGATGAGGTAATTTTACTGAAAAAAGGCAATTTGGTAAAAAAAGATACTCCTGAAAATCTTATGAAAAGCATATCGGATAAGGTATTTGAAATAAGAGGCTCAAAGGAAGAGCTTTTATCCTTGCAGCATAATGTCGGACTCGGCAATATTATACATGATCAGAATGGTATTTCATTAAGAATTGTAACAGATAAGCCGGAAGAAGATTATATTCCTGTTAAAAATAATATTTCTCTTGAGGATGTTTATTTGTATTATTTTGAATATTTAAAATAGAGCAGAATGCAAATTGCATTCTGCTTTGCTATTGACATTAGGAATTGAATGTATAATAATGTAACTGGAATTGTATAAGGAAAGGAAAATTTTGTTATGCACGGAAAGCTTGCAAAAACACCGCCGCTCGGCTGGAACAGCTGGGATTGCTTCGGAGCGGCAGTAAACGAAAAACAGCTTCGGGAAAATGCCGATTATATGGCAAAGTATTTAAAACCTTTCGGCTGGGAATATATTGTATGTGATATTCAGTGGTATGAGCCGGATGCCAAAAGCAATGATTATAATAATTTTACATCACTTAATATTGATGAATTCGGAAGACTGATGCCTGCTGAAAACCGTTTTCCGAGTGCAAAGGGCGGAAAGGGCTTTAAGGAGCTTGCGGATTACTGCCACAGCCTTGGGCTGAAATTCGGTATCCATATTATGAGGGGTGTTCCGCGCTGTGCCGTTCATGCAAATCTTCCCATAAAAAACAGCGGCTCAACCTGCCGTGATATTGCGCATCATTTTTCTGTTTGTGCTTGGAATACGGATATGTACGGCTGTAAAAATACCGTTGCTGCACAGGAATACTATAATTCTATTTTTGAACTGTATGCTTCATGGGGTGTGGATTTCATTAAATGTGATGATATCTGTGTAACCGAATTCAGGCAGTGGGATAACCCGTATTCAGCAGATTATGAGGTTGAAATGATTCGGAAAGCGATAGATAGCTGCGGCAGAGATATGGTGCTTTCCCTTTCACCCGGTCCTGCGCATATCGAAAATGCGGAGCATCTTTCCAAAAATGCAAATATGTGGCGTATGACAGGCGATTTCTGGGATCAGTGGGATAAGCTTTATGATATGTTCAGCCGTTGTTATGTATGGCAGGATTATGTCGGAAACGGCAGATGGCCTGATTGCGATATGCTTCCGCTCGGCAGATTATCTAAAAATGCACCATGCCATGGAAATGCAGACAGATATACCAATTTTACAAAGCCGGAGCAAATTACAATGATGACCCTGTGGGGGATTTTCAGAAGCCCGCTTATGTTCGGCGGAAATATGCCTGAAAATGATGAATGGACGCTTTCGCTGTTAACAAACGAAGAATATATGAAAATGTACAGAACATCCTATGGCGCACATCAGCTTTTGCGGAAAGAGAAAAACGGGAAAGGCACAATTATATGGGTAAGCAACGGCAAAAAATGCAAATATGTTGCCGTGTTCAATACAGATAATAAGGAAAGAAATATCCCTGTTGATTTGAAGGAAATTCTTATGCCCGATACATGCTATAATGCTTATGACATTTGGAAAAAGGAAAGTATAGGTAACGTTAAAAATACATTGAAAGCGGTTGTTGCACCTCATGGGGCAGGGCTTTATAAGATTACAGTTGTTTAGGATAATCATTATGTGGAGATTTAAAGAGGATAACACATCTGCTGTTATTACTGCCGAAAAGCATATCAAAAGCAACCGTAAAAATGGCTGTATTTCATTACCGGAAACGGCAATATTGTTTTATATGCATGGCGGAGTAGACTGGTTAAAAAAGAATTATAAGTGCAGGCTGATAACCGATAGGTTTCCGAGTTTTCTGAATGCCCGTCCTATTTATAAAATAAAAAATAATAATGTATGTTTTTTACACGGCGGATGGAGTGCGCCTATGGCGGTTGATACGCTTGAAACGCTTCATGCGCTGGGTGTTAAGAATGTGGTGTCGGTTGGAATGTTCGGCGCGTTTTCCGAAAAGGTAAACAGCGGCGATATTATTGTTCCGAATAAGGCTTTTTCAGAAGAGGGTACATCGCTTCATTATTACGAAAACAGAGAAGAATTTTATCCGAACAATAAATTAGAAGGCAAGGCTTTGAAGCAAATAGAGAATTCGGTTTCATTTCCTGTTGTTTCAACAGATGCAGTATATCGTCAAACCTTTTATAAGGAAAAAATATGGCGTGATAAAGGTGCAGTTGGTGTTGATATGGAAACTTCTGCTCTTTTCGGTGTAAGTGAGTATTTGAGAATGAATACGGTTTCTGTTCTGATTGCTTCCGATAAGCACCCTGTTGAAGAACAGGACAGGGATTGGAAATGGACAATGACAAAAGAAATGCGGTATGATTTTTTTGAAAAGTGCGTTAATTTTGTAATGGAGCTTTAATTTATGAAAAGAGAATTGAGCATGCACATGCTCGTTTTTTCAGGATGGATAGTTGTATCCGGATATATGAGATTAAATAATTAAAAGGGCGGCTATCAGCCGCCCTTTGACTATTTATTATTCTTTTGCGGATAATATGCCGGGTCTTTTTTGATTTTGGATTTAATTATGGTAAACATTATGATTGCAAGAATAATGCAGGCAAGATCTGCTGTTGACTGGGCATAGACTATGCCGTTAAAGCCAACATATTTACTCATTACAATAAGAAACGGCAGGAAAATAAGTCCCTGTCTGCCAAGGGAAAGAATAAGGCTTGGAATGGATTTTCCCATACCCTGAAAAGCAAAGTTATACGTAAATAAAATCCCTATAAAAGGACCTGCAATATTTAATCCGCGAAGAATTTTTACGCCGTAATCGGTTACAAGCGCATTGCCCTCGCCATTGAAAACATTGATTATTTGCGGTGTAAAAATAAAATAGATTATCGTTAAAACCGTGCCGATTACAAATGTACAGAGCATTGTAAACTTCATTGTTTTTTGCAGTCTTTCCATATTTCTTGCACCGTAGGAATATCCGATAAGCGGCTGAATGCCCATTCCGGTTCCCATCTGAACAAAAACAATAAGCATATTAACCTTCATTGCGATGCCGAGTGCGGCAACGGCTTCTCCGCCGAAATCCTTCATAAAATTATTCAGAATAATATTGGAAAGGCTCATTAAAATATTATTTATTGCAGCAGGAATTCCGATTGGAATAACATTTTTTGCAATCCCCTCTTTAACGGAAAAGCGGGCAGGATTGCAGGATAAAATAGAATTTCCTTTTATCAGATAAACTGCATAATAAATTACGGAAGCAATATTTCCTATTACTGTTGCAATTGCAGCACCGCCAACTCCCATATCAAGAGTTAAAATCATAATAGGGTCAAGAATAATATTGGTAACGGTACCTATCATCATACCTATCATGGATTCCTTTGCGGCTCCCTCTCCTCTTACAAGGTTGCTTGCCGTTATGGAAGTAACAATCATAGGACCGCCGACTGCGATATATTTAAGATAATCATAGCCGTAATTATAAATTGCTTCGTTTGTTGCACCGAGTGCATTAATAAGCGGATGGATAAAAATTAAAATCAGGGCAAGAAGAATTGCACCTGACAGTATGGATGAATAAATGGAAAAGGAACTTATTTTTTTTACCTTTTTCTTTTTTCCCTCGCCCATTGAGCGGGAAATATAAGCTGAGCCGCCAACGCCGAATATGTTTCCGAATGCAACAAAGAAAAGAAAAACTGGCATGGTTATTGAAACTGCCGCTGTTGCATCAGTGTCTTTCATAAGGGAAACAAAATAAGTGTCTGCCATATTATAGATAACATTAACGATGCTTGACAGAACAGACGGAATGGCTAAAGCCGCAACTGCTTTTGGTATCGGATATGAAGAAAATATGTTTTCTCTTTTTTCTTTAGATGCCATTTAAAATTCCTCCTTATTTTTGTTTGAATTCGGGCAGCAATAGATATTAACTTGCTGTCTGTTGACAATAGAAATATTTAAATCTGCCAAAACACAGGATAAAGGCAATTTAAATTTTTCTTATTGCCTGATCATAAAAGCTCTGAAAGCCGGGCAAATTCCTCCATAGTGAAATTTTCTGCCCGTGAGGTTTCGTTCTTGCCGATTGTATTCAACGCCTTGCTGATTTCTGCCTTTGGAATACCAAGTCCGTTTGAAAGGCAGTTTACTGCCGTTTTTCTCCTTTGAGAAAATGCAGCCTTAACAACTTTGAAGAAATGCTCTTCATTTTCAACCTTTACCGCAGGCTTTTTTCTTATTTTAAGCCGGATAACTGTGCTGTCTACCTTGGGGGCGGGGCAGAAGCTGGTTTTCTGAACCTCAAAAAGCATTTCTGCTTCTGCGTAATAATTTACTGCAACAGTAACGGCTCCGGATTCTCTTGAGCCGATTTCGGCAGTAAGCCGTTCGGCTGCCTCCTTCTGGACCATAACGATAATTTCGTCTATGGGAAGGTTTTGCTCAAGCAGGCTCATTATAACGGGGGAGGTTATATAATAGGGCAGGTTTGCACAAACCTTAACCGAATCCATATCGCCAAGTTTTTCTTTTATGATTTCTTGTAAATTGAGTTTAAGAACATCACCCTCAATGATTTCAAGATTATTAAATTCGCTGAGTGTTTCCTTTAAAACGGGGAAAAGTCTTTTATCAAGCTCAATTGATGCAACCTTTCCGCATACTTTGCAAAGCTCCTTTGTAAGCACACCGATACCGGGACCGATTTCAAGCGCGCCTGTTTTTTCATCGGCAGAAAGTGCATCTGCCATAGCAGGGCAAACCTCAGGATCAATAATGAAATTTTGTCCCAAAGCTTTTGAAAAGGTAAATCCATGAGAGGTTAATATTCTGTTTACTGTATTGTAATCATATAAATTCATACTGTATACCTCAATTCAATCGCATATTCTAACACAATAAATATTGTTTTGCAAATAAAGTTTTGAAAAATTGTGAATTTTTATCATTCGTGCTTGACAAATGATATTTTCGTATGTAAAATGTTGGTTAGTCAACTAATGTTAGGTGCATAACATTCTAAAAAGGAGGGTTTTGTGTGCATAAAGAGTGTGAAAAGCATTTTCCGTTATTTCCGACAGTTAATTATATCTCTAAAATCGGAAAGGATAATTTCCGCAGCGTTTTATCTGAAAACGGTGTATTTCAGGGACAGGATGAAATTTTGTTTTTGATTATGCACAAGGAGGGTCTGAAGCCGTCTGAAATTGCAAAATATCTTCATACAAGTCTTGCAAGTATTTCCGTGTCTCTTAAAAGGCTTGAGAAGCAGGGCTTTATAGAAAAGCGAAATGATGAAAATGATGCAAGAATCAGCCATATATATATAAACGAAAAGGGCAGAACAGCGCTTAAAAATATTCATGAAAAATTATTTGATAATCACAGAAGGATGCTTCTTGGATTCAGCGAAGAAGAGATTAATCAATTAAGAACGTATTTAGACCGGATTATTTTTAATGCTACGGGCGAAGCGGATTATTCTTATAAACGCCCTCATGATTTTGAAGGAGATGAAGAACGTGACAAATAAGAAAACAAAAAAGAAAAGCAAAACAAAACTGATGAAGTTTTTAAAGGGTTTGTGGTTTGCATCAATTATCGGCTCACTTGGTATGATGCTGGAAGCAGCGTGCCAGCTTTATCTGCCGAAATTAATGGGCAGAATTATTGATAACGGTGTTACACCGGTTATTAACGAAACCATGAGCGCAGCAGACGGCAGAGCCTATGTGCTTAAGGAAGCAGTTATAATGATTATTGTTTCTCTTATTGCGATAGTCGGCGGAATTACCTGTATGAAGCTTTCTTCAGAGGTAAGCCAGAAGTATGCTGCAAGAATAAGAAGTGCGATGTTTAAAAAAATCTCGTCCTTTTCCTTTAAGAATATTGATGAATTTTCAACGGCCTCACTTACAACAAGGCTTACAAATGATGTTACAATGATTCAGAATATGACGATGATGATTCTGCGAATGCTTATACGTATGCCGGCATTGCTGATTTTCTCCTCATTTTTTGCTGTTTCTATCAATCCCAGACTTGCATCTATGCTTTTATTTGCACTTCCGTTAATCATTATTGCGGTTGGCTTAGTAATGAAATTCGGATTTCCGATGTTCAAAAAGATGCAGAAAAAGATAGATGCTTTAAACAGCGTTGTTCAGGAAAATCTTATCGGAATAAGAGTTGTAAAGGCATTTGTCCGTGAGGAGCACGAAAAAAAGAAATTTAAAAAAGCGAACGATGATTTATCGGCAATGGGTGCAAAGGCTGCCGGAATGATTATTCTTGCAATGCCCCTTATGATGCTTATTTTTAACCTTACAATGGTTTTGGTTATCTATAAGGGCGGCATTTCAATCAGTGTTGGTGATATGACAACCGGTGATCTGTTAAGCTTTATTTCGTACGTTATGGAAATTCTGATGAGTCTTATGATGATTGCAATGCTGCTTGTTATGGTTGCAAGAGGAAAGGCATGTGCAGATCGTATTAAAGAGGTGCTTGACGCTGATATAGATATAGTAAACAATGAAAAAACACTTTCTGCCGGTAAGTGCGGAAAGGTACAGTTTGAAAACGTGAATTTCAGATATTCAACGCAGACAGACGGAGATGATATTCTGAATGATATCAGCTTTACTGCTGAGCCCGGTCAGATTATCGGCATTGTCGGCGGAACAGGCTGCGGCAAATCCAGTCTTGTTTCTCTTATTCCAAGGCTTTATGATGTTACAGGCGGCAGAGTGCTGATTGATGATGTTGATGTACGGGATTATGATATTGAGGAATTGAGAGCGCTTATCGGCGTTGTTCTGCAGAATAATGTTTTGTTTACAGGTACAATTAAAGAGAATATCCGATGGGGCAAAAAGGATGCAACCGATGAAGAGATTATTGCCGCATGCAAGGCAGCCCAGGCGCATGATTTTATTATGCGGCAGCCGGATGGCTATGATACAGTGCTTGCACAGGGCGGATTAAACCTTTCAGGCGGTCAGAAGCAACGCCTTTGTATTGCCCGTGCAATGATTAAGAAGCCGAAAATCCTTATTCTTGATGATTCTACCTCAGCAGTTGATACAGCAACGGAAGCTAAAATCCGCAATGCTTTTTATAATGAGCTTAAGGATACAACCGTATTTATCATAGCGCAAAGAATTTCATCCGTTAAGGATGCAGATGAAATCCTTGTTATGGATGACGGAGAAATAAAGGGCGTAGGCAAACACGATGAATTAATGGAAACAAACGAAATTTATCAGGAAATTTATACTACACAGCAGAAAGGAGTGATTGAATAATGCCGGGACCGCACGGAGCACCGAATGGCGGCTATGCAAAGCCGAAAAATGCGAAAAAAACAGTTAACAAAATGCTTGAATATATCGGCAAAAGCAAGTATTTGCTTGTGTTGGTATCCTTTACGGTTATTGCCTCAACAGTTTGCTCAGTTCTTGCGTCTGCAAGGCTTCAGCCGATTATTGATAAGGCAATTTATCCGCATTTTGATAAGGCAGAGCTTATAAAACAGCTTGTTATTCTTGCCGTATTTTATATAACGGCTTCTGTTCTGAGCTTTGCTCAAAGCAAAATAATGGTTAATATTGCTTATAAAACATCTAATACAATCCGAAAGGATTTATTTAATCATCTTCAGTCACTTCCGCTGAGATATTTTGACAGCAAAACGCACGGCGAGATTATGAGCCGCTTTACAAACGATGTTGATAATATGCAGATGATGCTGGAACAGTCTATTGTTCAGCTGGTTTCATCTATATTTACAATTATCGGTATTGTGGTAATGATGATTTATTTCAATTGGCGTTTGTTCCTTATTATGATTGTTTTTCTTGCACTTATGATTTTTGTTGCTTCAACAATCGGAAAGAAAACAAGAAAATACTTCCAGCTTCAGCAGAAAAATCTTGGAGAAATGAACGGCTTTATTGAAGAAACCGTTGAGGGAATGAAGGTTGTTAAGGTTTTCAATCACGAGGAAGAGGCAAATGAAGATTTCCGTGAGCTTAATGAAAATTTCAGAAAAAGCGCAACCAAGGCCAATTTCTATTCGGGAATTATGGGCCCCTGTTCGGCAGGAATTAATAACACAGCTTATGCCGTAATAACAATTATCGGCGCACTTCTTGTTATTGCAAATCCCGTTGCCTTTACAATCGGTAAGCTGACCTCCTTTTTAACTTATACAAGGCAGTTTTCACAGCCAATCAATCAGATTACAAACCAGATGAACACGATTTTCTCTGCACTTGCAGGTGCGGAACGTGTTTTTGAGGTTATGGAAATGGAGCCTGAGGTTGATGATGGCACAGTTACGCTGAAAGAAGAGTTTGAAAACGGCGAGAGAAAATGGTGTTGGAATGATAACGGTGTATTAACACCTGTTGAGGGAAATGTTGTTTTTGACAACGTAACCTTTGGCTATGTTCCTGAAAAAACTGTGCTTAAAAATGTAAGTTTATATGCAAAGCCCGGTCAGAAGATTGCATTTGTCGGCTCAACCGGTGCCGGAAAAACGACCATTACAAACCTTATAAATCGCTTTTATGATATTCAGGACGGCGTTATTACCTATGACGGAATAGATATCAAGCGAATCAAAAAGGATGATTTGCGTAAATCGCTTTCCATTGTTCTTCAGGATACGCATTTGTTTACGGGAACGGTTATGGATAATATCCGTTACGGAAGGCTTGAAGCAACGGATGAAGAATGTATTGCAGCGGCAAAGCTTGCTTCTGCACATAGCTTTATCCGCAGATTGCCGAATGGTTATAATACGGTTATTTCGGGCGACGGCGATAATCTGTCACAGGGGCAAAGGCAGCTTCTTGCTATCGCAAGGGCGGCAGTTGCGAAACCGGCTGTGCTAATTCTGGATGAAGCAACCTCTTCTGTTGATACAAGAACGGAGCTTCATATTGAGCATGGTATGGATAGGCTTATGATTGGCAGAACCGTTTTTGTTATTGCCCACAGACTTTCAACGGTTAGAAATTCAGATGCAATTATGGTGCTTGAGCATGGCGAAATCCTTGAAAGAGGCAACCACGAGGTGCTTCTTGAGCTTAAGGGCAGATATTATGAACTTTGCACAGGAAAGGCAAAGCTTGCATAAAATAAAAAGCAAAATCCTCCCTCATTGAAGGGAGGATTTTTTCGGTAATATGCTCTATATATTATTTTGATTTTACAAATATTTGTTTCCTTTATTCAGATTTAATCCGTTTTTTCATCACTGACAAGCAGACAGCAAACAAGATATCTGCTGCTTTTATCTCCTGTTATACAGGTTGAAAGTACCATTATTTTGCTGCTTTCATTGATTTCTTCTGTGATTTTACGAACATTTCGGTTATTATCTTCGGGATTCAAAAGCATCTGCTGAAAATTCAGAAGATTATTTTTATCTGAAAAATCGTTTGTATTCATAATGTGCCTGTCATCATATCGGAAAGCGGAGATAATCTGATAGGTAAGCTTCCTTGTTGGGGTGTAGATATAAACAAATTCGTGCCTGTCAAAAAAATCCTTATCTTCAAATTTATGAAGTGTTGTAAACATGCTGTCGCCATAATTATTATGACCGTAAACCAGAGTTACGGGATCCGAAAAATCCTTTTTATTGCAGGTTTCGGTATAAATTGCTCCGCTTTTAAGATAGGATTGATCCATAGCACTGTGGGTTAAATAGAAGCCCTCGTCCTCTGCGCTGTGCTGAGCAATCGGATAATCTACTTTTGTATCATCAATTTTTATCCATGCGTAGATTTCATTATTCCTTTTAATGAGGGTATCAAAATCAATAGGGTTATATGCTAAAGCTTCATATTTCTGTGTCGGTTTTACAGGAATATTGCTGTATTCCCTGTCTGCTTCATACTGGTTATAAAAAAATAATGCAAGATAAACGGCAGCCGAAGCAAAAATAACCGCAGCAAGTATAAATGTTATCTTTTTTGCTGTTTTATTGTTTTTCATAGTTGTTTTTATTCCCTCATTATAATGATTCGGCGGCTCAAATATTCGCAGTTAAAGGAATTGTTTTGTGTTCGGCATTATCTGAATTTATTTTTTCTTTTTGTTTCTGATAATAATCATAAATATCATTCCGATTACACCGCCGCATGCGTTCATCATCATATCCGTCATTGTGTCAACAAGTCCGATATAGCCGTATTCGCCGCGGTATTTTGATAAATCAAACATGGCTGTTTCAGCGCCCTCTTTGGCAAGCTGAAGATTTGTTCCGTGCAGAGTGTCCATAAGAAATTCGTAAAATTCCCAGCCGACTGCAATGGAAAGCGCAAACATAAGGGCAAATATTGCAGCAAGTGTTGCTGCGCATTGTCCTTTTTTTCGCTGAATGATGCAGGCAAAATCATATCCGAAGGCAGCACAGACAAAGCCTGAAAGCACATGCATAAAATTATCGAACCAGGACAGGCTGTCAAACAAGCCGAAATAGGAGCCGATGACTATACCTATAAATATAATTACATTCAGCAGTGTCTGGGAAAGAGGCGGAACCTCCTCTATGAAAGAGCCGTTTCCGAAAATCTGAAACATATCCCACAGATGCGTAAATATAAAGCAGAAAACGGATTCAAATCCCATAACAAGATCGCCGTGAATAAATGAATATGCGGCGCATATTAACATTGCAAGGCGAACGATAAGCCAGAAAACCAGCTGCGCTTTCGGTATTTTATGAATCGGGTCTTTTTTTATTTTATAAGCCATAAGTTATACTTCTTTCGATAAATATATTCTATATAATAGCATAAGCACATAAAAAGTCAAATATAAACGTGTTCATTATTTGGTAAAATATAAAGAAATAATTAAAAAAACTTGGGCACTGTTGTAATTGCCGGTGGTTTGAATTAGAATGATAAGCAGTGAAAATTAAGAAACGAGGTATCCAAATGATTGAATACACATCAAAGTACAATGTAAGAACTACAATGTATCAGCAGTTTGAGCATTCGGCAAAGGAAAGAGGAAGCAATCCCTGCCTGTATTATTACAATAATACTTTAAGCTGGAATGAAACAGCTGATATGGTTGATAAATGTGCGGCTGCACTTGTTGCAAACGGTGTTAAAAAAGGCGACAGAGTTATTATCTGCCTTCCCAATATGCCTCAGTGTGTTGCTGCGGTTTATGCCGTAAACAAAATCGGTGCAATTGCTTCAATGCTTCATCCGCTTTCAGTAAAGAGCGAAGCGGATTATACAATTAATCTTGTTGATGCAAAATTTGCCTTCTGCTTTGATGTTTCCGAAAAGGCCTTTACGCAGAACCCTGATTTAACAGTTATTAAATGCAGAACTGCGCAGTATTTCCCCAAAACGCCTTACGGCTTTATTGCCAATATGCTTTATAAAAAGAAAATTAAGGGAAAAACGGCTCCTGCTGAAAATGTTAAAAAGCTTATTGATTGGGCAGATTTCCTTAATGAGGGCGAAGCATACATAAAGGATAACGGTGTTCCGGAAACCGCGAATGATTCTCTTGCAACAGCAGCTATTATGATGACAGGCGGTACAACAGGTAATCCAAAGGGCGTAATGCTTACCTCTGAAGCAATAAATAACCTTTCCTATCAGCTTGTTGATGTTGTTGAGCAGGTTATGCATATGAAGGTAAATCAGGATACAGACGGAATGCTTTCTGCACTTCCTGTTTTCCATGGCTTCGGCTTTGCACTTTGTATGCATGTTTCCATGTGTGTTGGCATGGCACAGGCATTATTCCCTGCATTTGATGCAAAAATGTGTTCTGATTCCATTAAGAAATATCATCTTAATTATATTTTCGGTGTACCTGATTTCTTTGAAAAGGTTTATAAGGCAGGATATCTTAAGGGTATTGATATGAGTTCAATGAAGCTTATCGGTTCAGGCGGAGATGTTGTTCCTTATTCACTGACAGAGAAGATGGATAGACTTCTTAAGGAAAATGGTGCAAAGGTTCATTTTGTTACAGGCTATGGTTTAACAGAATGTGTTACCGTATGTACCTTTACCGATCCGCGCCGTGAAGCACCTCAGGGATGTATCGGTGTTCCATGCTACAATATTGAGGCTATGACCGTAAAACCGGGCACAACAGAAAAATGCGAGGGAGAAGACGGCGAGCTTTGCATTTATGCGCCAACGCTTATGCAGGGTTATTGGAATGATCCTGAGGAAACTGCAAAAATGCTGGTTGAGCATGAGGATGGCAGAGTATGGCTTCATACAGGTGATATGTGCTTTATTGATGAACGCGGAGATATTTATTATCGTCAGCGTCTTAAGAGAGTTTATAAAATAAGCGGCTATCTTGTTTATCCTTCTTTCATTGAAGAAACCTATCGTGCTATGGCAGAAATTTATGACTGCTGCGTTATCGGTAAGGAAGACGGCGGCAAAACAATACTTAAGCTTTTCGTTGTTAAAAACAAGAAATTCAACAATGATGATGAAGCTGCACTTGTTGAAAAGATTAAAGAATTCGGCGAACAGAACCTTTCAAAATGGTCTGTTCCAAGAGAAGTTGTTTTCATTGATGCGCTTCCGAGAACAAAGGTTGGCAAGGTTGATTTCAAGGTGCTTAACTGATTTTAATATTTATTCAGGGCAGATTGTTTATCTGCCCTGTTTTTTATGCTGTTTTATGGCTATAAACCGAATAAATAAATTTATTTTCTCTGAAATCGGCTCGTTTATGCACAAACGGGCTATATTTTTTTGCCGTTCTCGGTATTTATGGAGGGCGAATTGCTCTTCAGAATAATCGCGAGGTAAAAATATGGGACGAAGAAAGAAAACAGTTGAAGAAGAGATTTGCAAAGGTTTAAGGCGCCTTGCTTTCGGAGAAATCAAAGATGCAATCTATCTTCTTTTTGCAAATGAAAGTGAAATAGCGGAAAAGCTGCCGAGCCTTGATTTATTTAATATAAGCGAAATCAAGCGGCCGAAGGGCGGTGGGATGGAAATTAAATTTTTTGACAGAATTAAGGCACTTGAAAAATTAAGGGACATTAAGGGCGAATCCCCTTCTCAGCCGCTCAGCTTTTACAAAGCTTTAGAGGAGGGCGCAAAAAGTGCATTCTCGGGATATGAAGAAAATGACTGATTTTGTTCCTTTTTCAAAAAAACAGCTTTGTGTGCTTACATGGTGGTGTGATACCAGCCCGTATAAGGATAAAAACGGTGTTATTTGCGATGGGGCAGTGCGCTCCGGCAAAACACTTTGTATGAGTATTTCCTTTATCAGCTGGGCTTTTTACAATTTTTGCGATACCTCTTTTGCCATTTGCGGCAAAACCATTTCATCACTAAGGCGCAATGTTATAACTCCGCTGATTCCGAAGCTTTTGTCTCTTGGCTTCAGATGCGATTATAAAATCAGCCGGAATTTGCTTGAAATCGAAAAGGGGAATATCAAAAACCGTTTCTATGTGTTTGGCGGAAGAGATGAATCCTCTGCTTCGCTTATTCAGGGAATGACGCTTGGCGGTGTGCTGCTTGATGAGGTTGCGCTTATGCCGCGTTCCTTTGTTGAGCAGGCACTTGCAAGATGCTCTCTCAATCATTCAAAATTCTGGTTTAACTGCAACCCGGAGCATCCCTTTCATTGGTTTTATACCGAATGGATAAAGAAAAAGGATGCAAAAAATATGCTGTATCTGCATTTTAAAATGGAGGATAATCCGTCTTTATCTCCGGTTGTTATAAACAGATATAAAAGCTTGTACAGCGGTGCCTTCTATGAACGCTTTATAGACGGCAGATGGGTTGTAGCGGATGGGCTTGTTTATCCGATGTTTGATAGCAGGCGCCATATCAAAAAAAGCGGCGGAAATTTCTTTTTATACTATTTATCCTGCGATTACGGCACGGTTAATCCGTTTTCTCTCGGTCTGTGGGGCAAGGCGGATGATGGCTGGTACCGCATTGATGAATATTATCACAGCAGCAGAGATATGGGAATTCAGCTTACGGATGAGGAATATTATGACAAGCTTCTGTCGCTTGTAAACGGGCGGAAAATAGAAGCGCTTATTATTGATCCTTCAGCTGCAAGCTTTATTGAAACCGTTAAACGCCATAGTGAATTCAGGATTATCAAGGCGGATAATGATGTTTTAAAGGGTATCAATTATGTTTGCAATGCCCTTAAAAATGAAGAGATATTCTTTTATCCGAATTGTACGGATACAATTCGTGAATTTTCAATTTACCGCTGGGACAATGGTATAAAAAGAGATGCGCCGAAAAAAGAAAATGATCATGCGATGGATGATATACGCTATTTTGCTGCAACTGTTTTAAACGGGAAAAAGGAAAGCGAATTATTCTCTGTCGCGGTGGAAAGGAAGTGAAGGTTTGGGTCTGTTTCATAGAAATAAACAAAGCGAAAAGAAGGAAGCGGGTGCTTCGGCTGTTCAGACGAGCAGCTATTCCAATCATCCGTTTTGGCAGATAAACAGCCGGGTGCCGATGAATTTAAACAATCGTATTTATTCCTGTCTGCGTGAAAGCGTGCCTGTGATTGATGTTGCAATATGCAAGATTGTAAGACTGTGCGAGGGCTTTCATTATGAAACGGGAAGCAAAGGGCTTGATGATAAAATCAATTCGTTTTTCAGCCATATAAATGTAGGCGGAAATCAAACCGGGATTTACTCATTTATTTCAACATATCTTTCCGATCTGCTTACCTACGGTTCAGCAGTAGGCGAAATGATTGCTGATGAAAACGGCTTTTATGCACTTTATAACGGTGAGCTGGATACGCTTGAGGTTAAACGGGGAGCGAATAATCTTGATGTTGAATTTTATAACAACAATGAAAGGCTTTCTGCTCAGGATTTGATTTTGTTTTCGGCTTTAAATCCTGAACCGGGGAAAATCCTCGGTACCAGCCTTTTGCGCGGATTGCCGTTTGTTTCCGATATTTTGCTTACCATTTATAATACCATCGGAGAAAACTGGAGCCATGCCGGAAATCTGAGATACGCAGTTACATACAAGCCGAGCGACAGTATTGATTCAGGCAATGCAAAGGAGCGTGCGGAGCAGATGGCAGAAGCGTGGCGTGATGCTATGAGCAGCAAGGATACAGTTAAGGATTTTGTTGCTGTTGGCGATGTTTCCGTTAAGGTTATCGGCGCAGACAGCGGTGTTCTTAACAGTGAGGTTCCCGTTAAGCAGCTTATGGAGCAGATTGTTGCAAAAACAGGGCTGCCTCCGTATATGCTGGGCTTAAGCTGGTCTACAACAGAACGGATGAGCTCCCAGCAGGCAGATGTTTTAACAACTGAGCTTGAAGCGTACAGAAGAATTCTGAATCCTGTTTTGCTCAGAATCGGCAAAAAGTATCTTGAAATAAACGGTATAGGCTCATCTGTTGAAATTGTGTGGGACAGCATTACCATGCAGGATGAAACAGAAATGGCAAGGGCTCGCCTTTATGATGCGCAAACAGAAAAAATATTAAGGGAGGTTTACGCTTGACAGACGGATATATAGAAAAGGGCTATACTCCTGTTAAGGATGATTTTGACAAAATCAGGCAATTTACAAGAAAGGAATTTTCAGAGGAGGAGCTTTACGTTTTCTCTGTTACGCTTTGCAGTAACGATGTAGACAGGGATTATGAAAAATTCTCTGTTTCTGCTCTGTATGAGCTTGCAAAATTATTTATAGGCAAAACAGGAATTAAGGATCATTCGATGAAATCATCAGACCAGACTGCACGTATTTTTGAAACCCGGGTTGAAAAATCTGATGGCAGAAAAACAGCAGACGGAGAGGATTATTATGCACTCCGCGCAAAGGCGTATATGGTCAGAAATGATGATAACAAATCCTTTATAACAGAAATTGAAGCGGGAATAAAAAAAGAGGTTTCCGTTTCCTGCTCTATGAATTCTTCGGTTTGCTCTATCTGCGGAAAAAGCAGAAAAAGCGGAGAATGCAACCATATAAACGGCAGAAAATACGGCAATCAAATTTGCTTCAGTATTTTAAGCGAAGCTTCGGATGCGTATGAATGGAGCTTTGTTGCCGTTCCTGCGCAGCGGGATGCAGGCGTTATAAAATCATTTAATCTGAAAAACGGAGATTTTGATATGAACGATATTAAAAAAAGCCTTATAACCGATAAAAACGAGGTGATTCTTTCAAAAAGCGAGGCAAAGGAAATCTGCGCCTACATTGAAGAAAAGGAGGAATTGGCATCTCTTGGCGAGGAATACAAAAAAAGCCTTGTGAAAGAGCTTGTTTCTCTTTGTGCCAAATCCATTCCGGAAATGGATTTAGGCGTTTTTGGCGGCGTGGCATCGGTTATGACGATAAAGGAGCTTTTAAGCTTTAAAAATGCTTTTGAAAAGCAGCAGGCAAAGGAGAATATGCCGCAGCCTCAGCTTGGAACAGCACATAAGAAATCAAATAAAAATTTAAACGAATTCAGAATTTAAGGAGATTTACAAATGGCATTTGATAATATAAAACTTGAAAAAGGACTTTATTCCACATCAAAGGGATTTACGGCATCACTTGAAGAGCTTGATCCCTCTGAAAATTATATTGGAACGGACTATGAAGGTCTTGATGCGTATCAGCGTCAGCTTAAAAGATTTGATATCAAGGTTTCAGGGGCAGGTTCTGATACGATTTCAAAGTTCTTTAAAACAACAGATTCGGCGGCTCTTTTCCCTGAATATATTTCCCGTGCAGTTCAGCAGGGACTTGAAGAGGAGGATATTCTTCCTAAAATTATCGCAACAACAACGAATATTGATGCGCTTGATTACAGAGCGATTGAAAGTATTCCGTCTGAGGAGGATAAGGAGCTTCAGCTTGTGGGAGAAGGCGAATTAATTCCTGAAACAAACGTTAAAACCAAGGATAAGCTTACAAAGCTTAAAAAGAGAGGCAGAATGCTTGTTGCTTCCTATGAGGCTATTAAATTTCAGAAGCTTGATTTGTTTACCGTAACACTTAAGCAGATTGGAGCTTATATTGCAAGAACGCAGTTTAATGATGCTATGGAGGCACTTGAGGCTTCGGGGATTGAAAGCATTGCCGGAACGGGAGCATCTGTTAATTATGCGGATCTTGTTAAGCTTTGGGATGCACTTTCTCCCTATAACACAACAACGCTTATTGCGGCGCCTTCGGCACTTGCGGATATGCTTTCCATAACAGAGTTTAAGGATTCCTATGCAGGTCAGAATTTTCACGGAACAGGCAAGATGATTACACCGTTTGGTGCTGAAGTACTTAAAATGAGCGGTGCAGCGGATAAAAAAATTATTGCGCTTGATAAGAATGCCGCCCTTGAAAAGGTACAGGCAGGCGGTGTTTTAACGGAATATGATAAGCTGATTGACCGCCAGCTTGAGCGCTGTGCAATTACAACGATAACAGGCTTTTCAACGATATTCGGTGATGCAGCAAAAACACTTGCTTATTAAAATATAATTGCAGAAAGGAAGTAAGGCTATGGTTGATACTGAGCTTGTTAAGAAAACGGTTGCCCTTATGGGCGGTTTTGATGATGAAGAAACGGAAAAATATAATCAGCTTATTCTTGCGGCTTCTTTAAGTGTTTCCGAATTGCTTGATAAAAGCACGGATGAAAAGGATGCAAGAGTTATTCAGCTTGCTGCGGCAAAGGCATACAATTCCATTTGCTGTATTGCGGAAAATGCTGAAAGCATAACATCTTTTACGGCAGGCGAAATAACCATTAAGCAGGATACGGATTTAAAGAGCTTTGCAGATGCGGTCCTCAGTGCTGCAATGAATGACTGCAGGCCGCTTTTTAAATCTGCTTTAGAGCTTGATGAAGCGAATGGCTTTGCTTTTTTAGGTGTTTGAATGAACAACGCATATAAAGTAAAAAACGGATTAAGGCAGGTCGGAGAAAGAATTGTTCTTAAGGACGGGGGATGGGTTTCAACTCCTTTTTATGCTGTGCTTTCTCCGAGATGGCGAAGCAATAAATCAAATTTTGAACCAAAGGAAACGGAAATCGGCAGGGTCAGTGCTGATTATTATACCTATATAGGTCCGTTTGATCATAATATTCTTTCTCTTTCCGATAAGGCTTATCTTATTGCAGATGGAGTAAAGTATATTTTTAAAAAAAGAGATGCCGTTAAAATGGGCAACCAAGTGCTTTTTTACAGAGGTGTTTTAAGAAAGGTGTGGGAAGAAAATGATTAAGGCTGAAAAGATTTTAAATGAATTTTTAAGCAGACTTCTTGATGATCGGTTTTTTGCGGATATTCAGTTAACAAGGGCTTATCCAAATGCAGTTAAACCTACCGTTCTTAAAAACACGGCTGTTGCTGTTGGCATCAAAAGCATAGAACTTGATGACAATGCGGTTTATGAAAATGTTAAGGCAGGAACCTTCAGTGTTTTTGCGGATGTTTTTCTTCCGTTTGAATCTGATAAAACCGTGCCGGAGGCTATTGTTTTCAGGATATGCAGGGATGTTTCCGATTTTAACATTGTTTCGATTAACATTTCTGAAATTAAGGCAAACAGCCTTGCCCAGTGCTATATTATGAGGGCGGTTTTTACATTTAATAATGAACTTTTCTTTGGAGGAAAAGAGGATGAATAAGGATAAAGAATATGAAGAAATGAAAGAAATTTCCGAATATATACGTCTGGATTCAAAACGATATGATCATGTGCTTTCAGGGGAGGAGTCTTGATGGTTAAAATGAAATTTAAGGATTTTGAATTCCCGACAAATCCTCTTTTTATTAAAACGGAAATGGCTTGCCGGATAAATGAAAAATCTGTTTTAAGCGGAGAAAGCAAGGTTTTTCATGTTTCAGACAGAGCATCGGTTATTAAGACAGACGGCTGCTTCTGGGGCGATGACGGCTCTGATGCTTTGTTAAAACTGAAAATGCTGATGAAAAGCAGAAAGCCGGGCTGGCTCTTTCTTCCGGACGGCAGCTGCTATAATGCCTATTTATCTTCTGTTGATATCAGGGAGGATGCAAAGAAAAACTGTATTTCTTACAGCATCTCGTTTATTGAAAAATGCCCGGGAAAGAAAAGTGAGTATGATTTCGGCTTTACATATGCGGAGGATGACGAAAATATGTATGATATTGCTTTTCGCTGTGATAAAAGCATCGAAAAGCTTATGGAAATAAATGATTTTTCAAATCCGTTTTCTGTAAAAAAGGGCGATAAGGTGGTGCTTCAGTGATTTTTCAGTTATTTGATACAAACGGAAA
>JAIDJS010000164.1 GCA_029052085.1 Eubacterium sp. | reverse complement strand
GCAGATGTGCATCAGAGACAGGGAGCAGGTTGATAAAATTTTCCTTGCTGCTGCAAAAGCTGCTAATATGGCAAGAATTCCGCTTGCAAAAATGGCAGTTGAAGAAACCGGCATGGGAATTGTTGAAGACAAGATTATAAAAAATCACTATGCCGCTGAGTACATTTATAATAAGTATAAAAACACAAAAACCTGTGGTGTTATTGAAGAAAACAAAGCATTCGGAACAATGCGAATTGCTGATCCTATCGGTGTTATTGCTGCTGTTATTCCAACAACTAACCCTACATCAACAGCAATCTTTAAAACCCTTCTTGCTCTTAAAACAAGAAACGGTATTATCATTTCCCCGCATCCAAGAGCAAAGAACTCAACTGCTGCTGCAGCTAAAATCGTTCTTGACGCTGCTGTTGAAGCAGGTGCTCCGGAGGGCATCATTTCATGGATTGATGCTCCGTCACTTGATATGACAAACCTTGTTATGAAGGAAGCAGATATCATTCTTGCAACAGGCGGTCCGGGAATGGTTAAGGCTGCTTATTCAAGCGGCAAACCTGCTCTTGGTGTTGGCGCAGGAAACACCCCTGCTATCATTGATGAAAGCGCAGACATTATCAAGGCTGTTAACTCAATCATCCATTCAAAAACATTTGATAATGGTATGATTTGTGCTTCAGAGCAATCCTGTATTGTAGATAAAAAGGTTTACAAAGCAGTACGCAAGGAATTTGAAGACAGAGGATGCTATTTCCTTAAAGGCGATGAAATTGAAAAGGTTCGTAAAACCATTATTATCAATGGCGCTCTTAATGCAAAAATCGTTGGTCAGAAGCCGGTAACAATTGCTGCACTTGCAGGTGTTGAGGTTCCTGAAGAAACTAAAATCCTTATCGGTGAGGTTGAATCAGTAGACATCAGCGAGGAATTTGCACACGAAAAGCTTTCCCCTGTTCTTGCTATGTACAAGAGCGAGGATTTCAGCGATGCTCTTGCTAAGGCTGAACAGCTTATAGCTGACGGCGGCTATGGCCATACTTCATCCGTATATCTTAATGAAACAACCAAAAGAGCTAAGATAGATGAGTTTGCTGCCCGTATGAAAACCTGCCGTATTCTTGTTAATACACCTTCTTCATTCGGCGGTATCGGTGATCTTTACAACTTTGATCTTGCACCGTCACTTACCCTTGGCTGCGGCTCTTGGGGCGGCAACTCCGTATCAGAAAATGTAGGTGTAAAACACCTGCTTAACATCAAAACTGTTGCAGAAAGAAGGGAAAATATGCTT
This sequence comes from Eubacterium sp., assembly GCA_029052085.1. Taxonomy (GTDB): domain Bacteria; phylum Bacillota; class Clostridia; order Oscillospirales; family Acutalibacteraceae; genus Eubacterium_R. The sequence continues at coordinate 6,584 of JAIDJS010000164.1, read as the reverse complement.
TGGTTCAGAGCACCTGAAAAGGTTTATATTAAAAAAGGCTGTCTTCCTGTTGCTCTTGATGAGCTTGGAACAGTTATGAATAAGAAAAAGGTATTCATCGTTACAGACTCATTCCTTTACAACAACGGCTATACAAAAGCAATTACAGATAAGCTTGATTCCATGGGAATCATACATTCAACATTCTTTAATGTTGCTCCGGATCCGACACTTGCCTGCGCTAAAGAGGGCTCTGCTCAGATTAACGCCTTCCAGCCGGACTGCATCATCGCATTAGGCGGCGGTTCTGCAATGGATGCTGCTAAGATTATGTGGGTTCTTTATGAACATCCGGAAGTAGATTTCTTTGATCTTGCAATGAGATTTATGGATATCCGCAAAAGAGTTTACACATTCCCTAAAATGGGAGAAAAAGCATACTTCATTGCTATTCCGACATCAGCAGGTACCGGTTCAGAGGTTACACCTTTTGCTGTTATCACTGATGAAAAAACCGGAACAAAATATCCTCTTGCAGACTATGAGCTTCTTCCTAATATGGCAATTGTTGATGCTGATTTCCATATGAATGCACCTAAGGGTCTTACATCTGCTTCAGGTATTGACGCTGTTACGCATGCACTTGAGGCTTATGCTTCCATGATGGCAACAGAATATACAGACGGCCTTGCTATTGAAGCACTTAAGAATATTTTTGAGTATCTTCCAAGAGCATACGACAATGGTCCTAATGACCCGATTGCAAGAGAGAAAATGGCTAACGCTGCAACTATGGCAGGTATGGCATTTGCTAACGCATTCCTTGGTATCTGCCACTCAATGGCGCATAAGCTTGGCGCTTTCCACCATCTTCCGCATGGTGTTGCAAACGCACTTATGATAGATTATGTTCTTGAATTCAACGCAGCAGAGGTTCCTACCAAAATGGGTACATTCAGCCAGTATGATCATCCGCACACACTTGCTCGCTATGCTCAGGTTGCCGATGCGCTCGGTGTTAAGGGCAAAACCGATGAAGATAAGCTTCAGGGTCTTATTAAAAAGGTTGATGAGCTTAAAGAATACTGCGGTATTAAAAAGTGCATTAAGGATTACGGCGTAGATGAACAGTACTTCCTTGATAATCTTGATGATATGGTTGAGCAGGCATTTGACGACCAGTGCACTGGTGCTAACCCAAGACTTCCTCTTATGAGCGAAATGAAGGATATGTATCTCAGAGCATATTACGGCAACTAATTACTTGAATATTATACCTGATTAAGATATAATAAAGTTTACAGGGGGTGTCTTTATGGCAACAATTTTAGAAAGAGAACACAAAAAGATTTATCGTGACGGCGATAAGCTCGTTAAAGAATTTGACGAAACATTTACAAAGGCAGAGGTGCTTAATGAAGCCCTTAATAATGCAAGAGTTGAGGAAACAGGATTAAAAATCCCAAAGCTTCTTGATGTTAAGAAAACCGAAAACGGCTGGGCTATCACAAGAAAATATATTGAGGGCAAAACACTTTCAGAGCTTATGGCTGAAAATCCCGAGAAGGAAGACGAGTATCTTGATATATTTGTTGATATTCAGAATGAAATTCATTCAAAAAAAGCTATCCATCTCAACAAAATCAAGGATAAGATGCACGCCAAAATCAGTGCATCAGCATATGATGCAACCATTCGATTTGATCTTCATAATCGCTTGGAAGGCGTTAAAAAGCACAGCAAGGTGCTTCACGGCGACTTTTGTCCGTCAAACATCATAGTAACACCGGACGGCGAATACTATATTATTGACTGGGCACACGCAACACAGGGCAACGCATCTGCAGATGCAGCAAGAACCTATCTTTTATTCTGCCTTCAGGATAACAAGACATTGGCTGAAAAATATCTTAACCTCTTCTGCAAAAAGGCTGATATTCCGAAGCAGCTTGTTCAGCAGTGGATGCCAATCGTTGCATGCTCAGAAAGCACAAAGAATATCGAGGGAGAAAAAGAACTTCTTGATTCTTGGGTAAACGTTGTTGATTTCGAGTAAGCCGGCAATATAAGCAATAAATTAAGACAGCTCATACGAGCTGTCTTTTTTGCTACAATACAAAACTGATTTTATTGTGAAAAAAATATCAAATTTCTTGATTTATTGTCTTGGAAGAATTATAATATTTAATGGTGATGAATAATGAATAAAGCAACAATTATTGCTGTTGCAGGAAAGGGCGGAGTTGGAAAAACCTCTCTTTCTGCAACAATTGTGCGCTGTCTGGTAGAAAAATATCCGGACAAAAAAATACTTGCCATTGATGCCGATCCCGCTGTAGGGCTTTCAACAGCACTTGGCATTGATGTAAACATGACAATAGACGATATCAGAAAAGAAATTATTGCGTCTGTTGACGAGGGCGATACAAGAGGCGCTATTGAGCTTCTCGGTGAAGCAAAATATCGTATATTTGATGCCCTTGTTGAAACCGACGGCTATTCCTTTATCGCTGTCGGCAGACCGGAAACAGCAGGCTGCTACTGCAAAATCAACTCATATCTTAAAGAGGTTATTGCTATTCTCTCTAATGAGTTTGATTATGTTGTAATCGACGGAGAGGCAGGCATTGAGCAGATTAACCGCAGAGTTATGGAAAAGGTTACACATCTGTTGATGATTACCGACCCGAGCAAAAAGGGTTGCCAGGTAATAAACACGATTAAAAGCGTTGCCGATGAGCTTGTTATGTATGACAAAATCGGTGCAATCATAAACCGTATGGCAGATGAAGCTCTTAAGGAATATATCAACACAAATGGTATAGAAGTTTTAAGCTATATTGCAGATGATAAAAATTTATCAATGTTTGATATACAGGGAGAGAATATTTTCAATCTTCCTGCAGAGTCAAATGTTGTTAAAGGTGTTAAAGAAGCGTTAAACAGAATAGGGGTAATTTGATGAAGGATTTAAAACATTTAATTTATTTTGAAAACCTGCTGCAGGAGGCAAACAACGACCTTGTAAAGCAGGCAACCTCAGAAGGTAAAAAGGCACTTGCCTATACCTGCTATCACATTCCTGAGGTTCTGCTCAACCTTGATAACTGCTTTTCAGTAAGACTCAGAGCACCGAGAACAGGCTCAATGGATATTGCAACCTATTATCTCAGCTCATATCTCTGCGGATATTCAAAAGCAATTTTAGAGCGTGCAATTGAGGGAGGATACAATTTCCTGTCAGCACTCATTGCTTCGGAATCCTGCTCGGAAATGAACAGATGCTATGAGCATTTTACACTTCTTAATCTTGTTGAAAACGAGAAATTCTTTTTAACAGTTGCAGACATTCCATTTAAGATAGAGCCGCATACTATCAAGCACTACAGAAATCAGATGCAGATTAAGGTACTTGATAAGCTGAAAGAGGTTTACGGCGTTGATATCAGCGAGGAATCACTGCGAAAAGCAGTTGAAGAGCACAACGAAATCTGCCGGTTGATTACCGAAATCGGAGAATACAGAAAAGAAGAAAACCCAAGAATAACCGGCTATGAATTTCATGTTATCAATCTTGTTACATACTGCTGTCCGAAATATCTGATTATTGATAAGCTGCGTGAAACAGCCGAAGAACTAAAAACAAGAATTACCGACGAAAAGAAAAATTACCGAGCAAAGGTTGTTGTTGTCGGCTCAGAAATGGATGATCCTGATTTCACAAAGCTGATTGAAGACTCCGGCGCTCTTGTTGTTGCGGACAGATATTGCTTCGGCTCCCTTCCCGGAAGAGAAGAAATCCAGCTTACTGACGACGGCGATGTACTTGAACAGATTGTGCTTCACTATATGAAAACCTGCCAATGCCCGCGCTATATGAGCAGAGAGAAAGTTGACGGCAGAAAAGAATATGTAAAACAGCTTGTTCAGGATTATCACGCTGACGGTGTAATCTATGAGCAGATAAAATTCTGCGAATACTGGGGATACGAAAGAGCCCTTGCTTCACATATTATGACCAACGAATACGGCATTCCGTCCGTTACGGTTGACAGACAGTATACAGCAAGTGCATCCGGTCAGCTTAGAACACGTGTTCAGGCTTTTGTTGAAAGCCTTGAAATAAAGAAAATCCAGAAAGAAAAGGAGGCGAAATAATATGGCAAATCAACCTAAAAATCTGGGCAATCTGCATCAACCCAAAACGGGCATTTTAAAACACAGAGAATGGCGCGGATTTAAAGATACAATGTATGACTATTACCGATGGCTCATTACATGGAAAGACATGATTAAAATGGTGCTAAAAGCACCCATATCCACTGTAAAGGGCTTATGGAGCTACCGCTGGATGGCAAGTTATCTTTCCGCTCCGGCATGGATAGACCGCCATGTTGAGGGTTTACGCGGTACACATCTTCGCATTGCCCATCTTCATTTTGATGCTATCATCAAGCATACTACAGATATGATTCATATGCTCTTTAAGCATGATAAGCATTTCCATCCGAATGACAAATTTTCCGACAGGGTTGTTTGCATGGATGAGCTTTTTTCCTTTGAGCTTATGGCGGGCTTTCCGAATCTTTACGGCGTGCCTGTACAGACAATTCCAATCTTCCTTTCATCAATGGTTGACCAGCATATTACACCGCCTTATCTTGATCTTACCGAAAGCTACGGTGTTCCTGCGGATGTATGTCCGCTTCCGTCTGCCGAGGCAGGTGTTGCAATCAACGATGATTATCCGATGTTCGGCAAATGCTTTTTATCCTGTAATATGCCCTGTGATGGTTCAACAATGAATTCTGCATATATTGACAGGCGTTTTAATCTTCCTTCACACGTTGTTAATGTACCATTAAGATATACGGAAGAAGAGGTACAAGAATACGCGGTTGATGAGGTAAAAGCCTGCATTAAATTCATTGAAGAGCAGACCGGCGAGAAATTTGACTGGAACGCTTATTTTGATGCAATGAAAATCTACAACCAGCAGCTTGAATATGAGCTTCAGAAATGGGATGTCAACAAAACGGATTATCCGCAGATGACAGGCGCTACCTTCTGGCTTTACAGATTATTCTATTTCCACCTCTCAGGCGGCTTTGACAAGCGATTCCTGAAAACCGATAAAAAGGTTAACAAGCTTATGATGAAGGGCTATGAGAAAAAGGAAAAGGTTTCAAAGGAAATGCGCCACAGGGCTATTGTTTGGTCCTGCCCTGCAAACTACTATACAAGCCTTGCAAACTGGCTTGAAAACTGCTGGGGCATCAACGTTGTTATGGATATGGAAACTATGATTTCCTACATAATGTACGATACGGAAAACAAGGATAAATCACTTGCTACATACGCCAAAACGCTTCAGCGAACAACTATGAGAAAGCATACCAAGGGCGGATATCAGAATGTTGTTGATGAACTTTGGAGAATCTGCGAGGAATTCAATGCCGATACAGTAATTATGTATGACCAGATATCCTGCAAGGGTATGGACGGACTTAATGGTATTTTTGACGATCAGGCAAGGGAAAGAAATATTAATTTCATATGGGTTCCTCAGGATCTTATGGATCCAAGAACAATTTCAAGACGTGATATGAGAGAGCAGATCAATAAATATATGACAACTGTTCTTCAGGAGGAACCTGTAGACCCTACTCTGGTAGATTTTGACGATACAATGGCTTGGTAATTAGAATAAGGAGATAATTCATATGAAATATTTTGGTGGATGTGACGTAGGTTCAACCTACGCTAAATGTGTAATACTTGATGAAGAGGGCAAAATCGTTTCCGATGCAACAATCAGAAGTAAAATTAATCCCGTTAAAAGTGCCGAGCTTGCACTTGAAGAGGCTATCAGCAAGGTTGATGATATCAAATCAGCCGAGGAGCTCAGCTATTTAATCGGTACCGGATACGGAAGAAACAAGGTACCTTTTGCGGATGAAAACATTTCAGAAATCAGCTGTCATGCAATGGGCGTTCATGTTACTAACCCGGGGGTTAAGGCTATTATTGATATCGGCGGTCAGGACGTTAAGGGTATTGCCATTGATACGGACGGTACTGTTAAAAACTTTGCTATGAATGATAAATGCGCAGCAGGAACAGGACGCTTCTTTGAGGCTATGGCAAATGCTTTTGAAATGACACTTCCTGAATTCTGCCAGCTTTCATTGCAGGCAAAAAACACAATTCCTATCACTGCTCAATGCACTGTTTTTGCCGAATCTGAGGTTATCTCTCTTGTCGGCGAGGGCAAGCCTATGGACGAAATTGCAGCAGGTATTCAGCTGGCTGTTGCGAAACGCTGTTTTGTTATGGCAAAAAAAGCAGGTGCAACAGACAGTATTACACTTACAGGCGGTTGCGCAAAAAATGCAGGTCTTAAAAAGGCTATTGAGCATGTACTTAAAATCAAGGTTGTTGATCTTGATATTGACCCTCAGCTTATGGGCGCACTCGGTGCCGCTGAATATGCAAGGCAGAAAGGAATGGCATAAATGTTAAAAGCTTTAATCATTGTTTTAATTGTTATTGCAGCTCTTTTTGTTTTAACCTTCAGCATTTATTATTTCAATCTTGATATGAAG
>JAIDJS010000163.1 GCA_029052085.1 Eubacterium sp. | reverse complement strand
TTATTCGTTTAGAATTATACTCTTTAAAACTATCATTGTAAATCTACACCCGGTAATAATAATTGTAAAGTTTTTCCAAACCACAAGAACTGATATTGTGCAACATTTTTTGCAAACATCAGTTCTTTTATAATTCTTTTGCCTCTGCCTCTCCTTTTCAGAAAAGGGGCATTCAGAGGGATTCTTTCGGAAATATTACATCCCCGCTATACAATTATATTAATGATGGAAAAGACGAATTCCTGTCATTGTCATTGCAATTCCAAAGCTATCACAGCATTCAACAACATTATTATCTCTTACAGAGCCGCCCGGCTGCGCGATATATTTAACACCTGATTTAACCGCTCTTTCGATATTATCCTCAAACGGGAAGAACGCGTCCGAGCCAAGAGCAACCAAATCCATCTTTTTGTGCCATTCTGCTTTTTCCTCTTTTGTAAAAGGCGCAGGCTTTTCGGTGAAAAATCTTTTCCAGGTATCGTTTTCAAATAATTCCTCGTAATCATCACTGATGTAAAGATCTATTGCATTGTCAGCATCACATTTACGGATTCCTTCAATAAACGGAAGATTCAGAACCTTTTCATTCTGACGAAGCCACCAATTGTCTGCCTTATTTCCTGCAAGACGGGTACAGTGAATTCTGGACTGCTGGCCTGCACCGACACCGATTGTCTGACCGCCCATTGCATAGCAAACGGAGTTGGACTGGGTATATTTAAGTGTAATCATGGAAATAAGAAGATCAATTTTTGCAATTTCAGGAATTTCCTTAACTGCTGTAGGCATATTATCAAACAAGCTCATATTCATTTCGGCATCGTTTCTCTTCTGTTCAAACTTAATACCGAAAACCTGCTTTGTTTCTGTTTCTTCAGGAACAAAATCAGGATCAATTTTAATAACAAGATATCCGCCGCGGCGTTTGCTTTTAAGAATTTCAAGAGCCTCATCTGTATAGGACGGAGCAATAATACCGTCTGATACTTCTTTTACAAGGAACTGTGCAACCGAAGCATCACA
>JAIDJS010000162.1 GCA_029052085.1 Eubacterium sp. | reverse complement strand
CAACTGTATCTACTGTTGCGCCAACAGAAATAGTTGAACCAACAAATTCCTTTTTCCCGGCATCTTCATCAAAATAATATTTACGACCTCTGAACGATGCTGCCTTAATCGTTTCATCCTTATATGGAAGAAGCACAAGATAATAATCAAAATCCTCATCTGTTGCGTATTTTGAAACGACCTTTAAATCCTTTAATTCATAAACATCATAATAGTTTGTATTATAAAGATTTACTTCTTCAGCAGGTATGTATCGAGGTGCATCTGTTGTAACACACGAAACAAATCCGATGATCATAACGGCGGTAAACAGAGTTGATACGATCTGCGCAATAATTTTAAGCACCCTGCCCTTCTTCTTAGGATTATATTCCAGATTAGGCTGCAGCATCAAAATCACTCCTCAGTTGGATTTTCAGCCGTTGTCTCCTCAGGCAAAACAGAATACGCATCTGCCGTAACAGAAGCAAATTCCGGTTGAGCAGGCTCTGCTTCAGCATTTTCTGCCAAAGCTTCGGGATTATAATATACTGCATTAGGATCAAAATACTGTGCATTGGCTTCAGCAGCCGCCAAGGCTTTTTTCTTATCCTTTTTACTCATTAATACGCCGATAACAATGCAAACAATACCGCCTGCAACACACGCCGCTGCTATAATGCCCCATTTTATATTTTCATTTTTAAGATTTTCCTTGTATACCGGAAAATCCGCTTCGGATGCACAAGCATATGTAAGTACTAAATCGGATGCCTCTGCATTAAGAACCTGCTGGCAGCTTGAAATATCCTCATTAAACCATTTCTTAAGATCTGCCCTTTTATCCTTATCCATCTTTACATCATCCATTTTAACAGCGGTAAAGCCGCCGTTTAAAATACATTCGCCATATGCAAGAGAAGAATCCTTATTAAAAGCCATAACCTTTTCATAAATATCATCTGCTGCACTGATTACAACAGAAGCGTATTTTGAATAGCCGTCACTGTCTTTAACCAGAATTGTAAAATACTCATACTCATAGTTGTTATTCGTATACGTAGCATAATTATCAAAAACAACCGCATCTGTCATTTCATATACATCTGATTTATTCATTTCAGAAAAAGGAACGGTACCCTCTTTAACAAAATTCGGCTCAGCAAGCTGAATTTTAGTTGCAGAAAAATAAATTGCAGCTGCGATAAGAAGAACACCAACAACCTTTATCCACTGTTTAAAGCCTTCCTTGCTTGTCGGAATAATAATAGGAATACCCATTTTTATCTCTCCTTTTCTAAATTAATATTTATTCAACTGTTGCGCTTCCGTTATGGTTGGCAGAAGTAAGAGCTATCCAGCTTTTACCGGGATTAAGCTTAAGCTCTTTTCCGCTTTTATCCTTAAATGAAAGAATGCCGTTGTCAATGCTCCAATCAAAATCAACAATTGAGCCACAGGAAATAAGCTGTCCTCTTCCGCTGGTTAAGCTATAATTCAGATAGGTTTCCGTATTGCCTGCTCCTTTATAATCATGCTTGTCTATATAAGTTGAATCTGCATACATTACTATCAGATTGGTAAAGCTGACAGGTGTATTATAATCGCCCTGATTTGAATAGGTTCTGCTTTCAGCATTATAGGCAAAGGTATGGCTTCTTGTTTTTGAAGAAAACGTAACCGTTACTTTGTTGCATGGAATATCAGATACAGCGCTAACCTTTTCATTAAAGCTTAATACCGAAAATGAACTTGTATCAACATCTGTTCTGTACTTCTTCTTTTCAATTGCCGCAACAAGGTTTTCCCCGACAAGAACAGCATTATGCGGGCTTACCTTATCTGATGTTCTTCTGAAGCATGAGGATACGGACATACCATCTATATCATCAACATTATCCTGCTTAATAATTTCATATCCGCCGATATAATTACCCTTACTGTGGCTGCCGCCGAAATGAACATATACAGAATCAAAAAGCTCTGAAAACTTAACAAAGCTTGGTCTTGCGGAACGGGTTGGACCAACCTGCTCAGGCAGATTTGTCATATCGGCAAAGAACCAAAGCATACGGGTTTCTCCGCCTTCAACCTCACCTTCAACAACAATATCTGCAGCACTCATATTGTACTGAGGTCTTGCACCGGCTGCATTGTCAATAACAACCGAAATCGGTCTTTTCCCGATAGCAGCTTCGTTATATCCGCTTTCTCCCGTAAGAGGATTGGTTATAACAGCAGGGGCTTGTGTTGTTGTAGTGGTACTGCTTGGCTCTGTCGGAATCTCTTCCTCCTTGCCGTGAAAGAAACCAAAATAAACGCCGCAGGCAATAGCTATAACAGCCACAACGGCAATAACAGCAATTATTACAGACTTGTTTTTGCCATTCTTATTCTTAGGATTATTCTTTCGTTCCTCTTCATCATTCTGTGCATTTATTTCTGCCGCCTGAAAAAAATCATCGGCAAAATCCACTCTTTCAAATTCATCATTTTTATTATCCATATGAAC
>JAIDJS010000161.1 GCA_029052085.1 Eubacterium sp. | reverse complement strand
ATATTATTCAGCTGCACAATGCTTGCAGCAGCGGCAATACCATTTACTGCGGCAGCAGAAACAAAACCAAGCACGGAGGAAAGCAAAATGGAGCTTAAATTTGACAGTAACGGCGAATTTAAAATTCTTTTACTTGCAGATACTCAGGACACGGATAATCCGCAGAAGGAAATGCTTGAAATCATAAACAACACCTTAGACAGCGAAAATCCGGATCTGGTTATTTTCCTTGGCGACAACACCTGTTCATTCGCAGGAGTTACCAAAGAAAAAACAGCAACAGCTATCAGAAAAATCATTGAGCCTGTTGCCGAAAGAGGCGTTCCTTTTGCAATGGTTTACGGAAATCATGACCACGAGGGACTTTGCAACGAAAAAAACAAGATGACGGAAGAGGAAGCAAAGGAATTTATGCTTTCCGTTTATCAGGAATTTCCAAACTGTCTTGCCATTGAGGGCGAGGAGCTTACAGGAGTAGGAACCTACAACCTTTTGATAAAGGACAGCAAGGGCGCAAAAGATATTTTCAACCTTTGGCTTATGGATTCAAACCCATATTATGAGAACGGCTACGGCTTCGTTCAGCCTGACCAGCAGGAATGGTACATAAACACATCCAATAAGCTTAAAGAGGCAAACGGAGGAACTCCGCTTCCTTCATTGCTTTTCCAGCACATTGCAGTGCCGGAGGTTTACCAGCTTGCAGATTCATCTGATAGCCCGAAATCAGGCTACGTTCATGGAAATACAGCAATGTTCAGAGATAAATACTGGAAAGCCTCATCAAAGGTCATACAGGGAAGCTTTCAGGAAGGTCCCTGCCCTGCCGATGTTCAGCATGACCAGTTCAACACATGGAAGCAGCAGGGCGATGTTATTGGCGCTTTCTTCGGCCATGATCATCCGAATGATTATCTTGGTGTGGTAGACGGGATTTATCTTGGTGCTGTGCCTGCTGCAGGCTATTACAGCTACGGCTGGAATCACGGCGCAAGAACGGTTACGCTTCATGAAAATGATTTGAAAAACTTTGATACCGAAATTCTCAGAGCCGAGGACATACTTGGCTACAAGGTTAAGCCAACCTACAAGGATAAGCACGGATACGCTGAATACAAGTATAAATTCCTGCCCGGTGTTATCGGGGGCAGTGTAGGCGCTGTTGCCTTAGTTGCTGCAGCCGCAGGAATTATTACGGCAGTTGTTAAAAAGAAATCCAAATAATATGAAACGGGCACAGGCGTTAAGCCTGTGACCATTTTTTATTCCTTCGTTATAACCTTTTTATTCATTGAGCGCTTATGACATTTCGGGCATTTTAAATATCTTGCTCTGCCATTGTGCATTGCAAAAAATACAGATTTGAATTCAGGTACATATCTGTGCTTACAATGCTTACATTCATAATAGCCCGCCTCTGTTTCAATCTTTAAAGCAAAAACCACACCTGTAATCAGTATAACAAAAGCGATTATAAATAACGGCACTCTAAAGTATAATTCCATATTTATAAAAACAGCCGCCGCTATTGTAATAAGGAATGCTGCAGTGGTTAAAATACCAATAACATTTTCATACATAAGCAGCCTTTTATTATTCTGTTCTTCTTTCCTTGCCATTTCAAGCAATAGCTTTTCAGCCTTTTCATTATATTCTTTCATATCAAGCCTTTCTCCATTCAACAGTTCATTTACACTTATGCCCAATATACTGCACAATTCAAGCATTATGGAAACATCGGGCATAGATTTCCCTGTTTCCCATTTAGACACTGCCCTGTCCGTAATATTCAGCATTTCGGCAAGCTGCGCCTGTGTAAAGCATTTTTCTTTACGGCACTCCGCTATAAATTTGCCGATTTTTAAATTGTTCATATTGTTGCCTCCTTCAATACTTATATTATCCTCAGAGCAATGATAAGTAAACATACTGTTGGTTGAGTTGGGGAAAATCAATCCTTTATATAATAGCAAAGGCTATCTATGCGCTTAACATCAATCTTTCTTTTAGCCCAGAATCTGCATACACAATTAAAGCCGCCGTCTTTTGAAACAATATAATATTTCTTGCCGGGATACTCTTTGATACAGGCACCAAGATAAGATACAAGCTGAAAATCAAGCGCATTCTTTCTGCCTACTTCAACCTCTACATAAAGCTTCTTCACCTGCATACTTTCCAGCTCCTTATGCAAATCCATTGTTAAATGAGCGGCATTTTTACTGTAAAAAAATATAATTTCATCATTTCTTTTCAGACCGAGAAGAGATATCCCCTCCAGCACACTTCCGCTTTCATTTTCATAATCAATCAAAAAAACAGCCATATTCAGATGATTCCCAACATTAAAAAATGCACAGCCGAAGCTGTGCAATAAAATGCGCGCCTCTACTGTCGCCAAACAAATTCCAATTAGACCAATACAAGCAAGTGGAAATAAAGCACGCATTTTTAACAATGTTAAAAATACTTGCTGTATCATCTAATTATTGAATTTGTTTGGCAAATTTAGTATAGCATTATTAGATTTTAAAGTCAATATAAACGCATCTCTACAAAAAAAGCCTCCCTTGTTAAAGGGAGGTGGTGCAAAGCACTCGGAGGGATTCCATAAGAAAACCCTCCGTATTCATTATTTCATTCTATCCATAGCCTTTGAGTTCATTGCAAAGTTCAGCACATTCTTTGCGCAATACTGCATTTCGCCCAGCGTTATGCCGTCTTCCCTGCCGTAGGTTTTAAGAAGCGTACCATCGCTTTTCTGCTTGCCTACCCTTTTGCCGCCCGGCATAAGCACATCCACGCAGCCGCGAACACGATACGCATTATCCTTAATATTCGGGAATTCAGGAGATTTTCTGTACTGCATCCACCAATCGGTCATAATACAGCCGTCAAAGCCCCATTCATCACGAAGAATGGATCTGCAAAGCTCATAATTATAATGACCGAAAACGCCGTTTATTCTGTTATAGGAGGTCATTATATTCCAAGGCTCCGCTTCCTTAACGCAGATTTCAAAGCCCTTTAAATAAATTTCACGAAGCGCTCTTTCCGAAACATTTGAGCTGTTTGAATTCCTCTTATATTCCTGATTGTTGCAGGCAAAATGCTTAGGACAGGCAGAAACGCCGTTTTTCTGTATACCCCTGATTGCCGCAGCCGCAATTTTACCCGAAACAAACGGATCTTCGGAAAAATACTCAAAGTTTCTTCCGCAAAGCGGATTTCTATGAATATTCATACCGGGAGCAAGAAGAACATCGCTTCCTCTGTCTACCATTTCTTCGCCCACCTTGGCATACAGCTCTTCAACAAGCTGTTCATCAAAGGTGCAGGCAAGAAGCGTTCCTACAGGGATTAAGGAGCAGCTTGCTTTAAGGCGGATACCCGACGGACCGTCCGTTGTAGTAACGGCAGGAACTCCCTTTTCACGAAGCGACGGAAGAACACCGCCGAACACACCTGCGTTGCCCTCTGCTCCAAGAGGATGACCCATAACATATGCACCACGGCTGATTGCCTCAAGCTCATCAAGATCAAGCTGAGCAACGAAAGCATCCATTGAAACTTTTCCCGATTTAACATCGGAAAGCTTATAGCCCTTATCGCCCGAGTAATCAACACCTTTCGGAAGATTGGTAAGAATAATGTTTTTAAGGTTCGTTGTCTTTGTGCTTACAGGCTTCTTTGCCAAAACCCGCTTGCCGTCTTTCTCCGCACAGGTATAGATATCAAAGCTGTTTGTTGGCGCAGAAGCTTCCTTCAGCTGCTCGTAAACAGCGGTTTCAGCCTGATAATATGTATAGGCAAGCTCGGCTGCTCTTACACTGTTGCCTACATAGAAATTGTAAGCACCCTTTTCAATAACATATGCAGATTTATTGCCCGTTTCGCCCTTATCATCATACGAGGAAAGACGTTCAATAGAGACAAATACAGTCATTTCCTCTTCTTCATTCGGAGCAAGATTCTTTGTTTTTGCAAAGCTGGCAAGAATTCTGGACGGATTGCCGAGAACACCGCAGGGCTTTTCGGCATAAATCTGAACAACCTCTTTGCCGCTGAACCTTTCGCCGATATTTTTAACGGTTACATTGAATTCAAAACCGTTTTCATCCGCATCAACCGAATTGCACTTTATATCAAAATCCGTATAGGACAAACCGAAGCCGAACGGATAAAGCACATTTTCGGGATAAAAGGTTTCAAACCAGCGATAGCCTACATAAATATCCTCTTCATAATTATTGAATTTCTTTGCACCGAAAGAATTAGCAGACGGATAATCCTCATAGCTTTTTGCAACCGTATCCGTCAATTTGCCTGACGGCGTAACGGCGCCGGAAAGGATATCCGCTACGGCATTGCCGCTTTCCATTCCGCCCTGCCATACAACAAGGGCGGCACTGATTTTTCCGTTATATTCGTTTATAAAGCTTAAATCAATCACACTGCCGATATTCAGAAGAACAATCGTTTTCTTAAAATACTTTGTAAGAAGAGAAAGAATATTTTTTTCATCATTCGTAAGATAGAAGCTTCCCTTAATCAGAGCGTTTTCTCTGTCCTCTCCTGATGATCTGCCGATTGTAAAAACAGCATAATCAGAAACCTCAGCCGCTCTTTTAACAAGACCGTCATCAACAGGCATTTCAGGGAAACAGCGTGGCCAATGACCCCAGAATCCATGATCTATCGGATGACTTTCGTGCCATTCCTTATAAATCTCAAGAAGTTCTGTGTTAAGCACTACGCCTTTACAGTTTTTCAAACCCTCAATAAGACTTACGGCATACGGATTATTAACATCTCCGCCTGAGCCATAGCCCGTATTGAACCATTCAAGCTGATTTCTTCCGAAAACAGACACCGCTGTACCGTTTTCAAGCGGAAGCGCATTATCATTCTTCAGAAGAACAGCACCCTCTGCCGCTGCCTTTCTTAAAACCTCCGGCATACCGGGAGTGATAATCTTCAGCATCTTTTCTCTGTCTGCCGCACTATCCTGTGATAAGCCCGTAACCTTGGAAACAAGCATAGTAACACCATTGATTACTTTTGTTTTTAAAGACATAAAATCACCCTTTCTTATTTAGATTTATACTAACATAAATCAATACGATAGTAAAGATTTACTTCATACATAGGCAGGTAAATTGACAGAATTATCGGTAATTTAACAAAAAGGAGCAGCCAAAAGCTGCTCCTTAGTTTTATACAATTTCAATTGAACGGCCCGTATCCCGAATTCTCCTAAAGGTTGGGCGTTCAAAACCCGTTTGATTCGGTGTATGGAAGGTAAGCATTAGCCCCTCTTTGCCATCAAAGAGCATTCCGTGGCCGCCGTCATCTGTAATCAGCGGAGGAAGATGGACAAAGCTTCCGTCTATTTCGCCGTTATCTGATTTCGCAAGGCACTGCGCATATTTATGATGAATAAATGTAGACCAGATCATCAGCAAATCACCGTTTGTTGTTCGGTACATAAACGGGCCGTCTGTAATATAATGCTCGCCATCCGCCTTTTTTTCAATATAATACGGAGAGGAAGCACTGAACATCGTTACCGGATCGGACACCGATTCACTTAAATCATCACTTAAGCGAACATAACACATTGCTCCGTCAATAATCTGCGTATGCTCATGGCAGAACACAAGATAAGGATTATTGTTTTTATCAATATAAAGCGTTCCGTCCAGGCATTCCCATTCATCAGGCGTTAAAGCCTTTTTACTATGCGGAACAAACGGACCAAGCGGACTGTCTGCCTTAAGAGCAAAAGTTCCTCTTAAGCCATTCTCTTTTGTAAAGGTTGCAAGCATATAATAAGCACCCTTATATTTATGAACCTCCGGCGCCCAATTGACCTCATTATTGAAGCCATACTGAACTGAAGAAAAGCATTCCGAAGGACTGCTCCAATCAACAAGATTATCAGAGGTATAAACATCAAAGCCACCCGTTTTACAGCCAAAATTCTTTGCCCTTGTACCATAAAGATAGTACATGCCATTTTCAAAAAGCACAAACGGATCTCTTATATTAATATCAATTAAATGCATAGCGTTCATCTTTCAAACTTTTTATTAACGGCTCTGTGCAGCGAAACCTGAACAAGCATAAGTGCAACAGCCACATAAAACCCACCAAACAGAATGATTGCTGCACCTGCCTCTGCAGCAACAATAGCAACACCCGCAAAAGCAATTACACCAATTACAGTGAAAATGATATTTCTGATTAATCCGTTTTTCGTAAATGAAAACAGCGAAACAACAAGATTAACAAGAGCAAATACAATTGCCACTGCAAAGGTAACCAATGCAAACAGCATTGCCTTATTTCCGAAAACATCAGAAGCTGATGCCATTACCTGCTTTATCATTGAAATAAGATTTATCGTATTGCCATTCATTTTGAAGGTTGGCATAAGAAGAGCAACAACAGGTGCTATAAACATAATCAGCCTTGCGATTGCAGGAAGAGAGCCGATAGATGAAGCTTTTATTCCGTCTGCAATCTTACCAACAGCGTTCCACTCTTTTTCAGCAAGAGCGGCATCTTCCTTTAAACGATTATCAAAATCATAATACATTAAATTTGCCTTGCAATGCGGGCAATTCTGCTTAAAATAAAACGGACCTATTTTCTTATTACATTTTGGGCAATTACTCATTTTCAGCAACCTCCTCTGATACCTGTCTTGATACTTCTTCCCTTCTTTCTTTCAAATCAGAACGAATCTGGGCAAGCTTTTCTCCTCTTAAATCATAGAAAAGATACGGAATAACAGAAAGTAAACTTAACATATGCGGAACAAGAATATAAAGAGCCCAAATCCACAAATCAGTATGATCACCCTTTACCGCCATTGTTTCCGTAGCCGAAACCTTAACAAAGCTAAGTCCGATAAGAGGAAGAAGCGCAGTTCCGATAGAGGTTGAAACTGAGCCTGTAAGCTTACCGAGGAAGGTTAAAACAGAGAAGCTTACGCCTTCGTTTCTTTCGCCTGTTTTCCATTCCATATAATCAACTGTATCACCAATCATTTCCGTTGGGATAACCATATTGATTGTGTTAAAGAAGCTGAAAATGAAATTCTGAACCATAAGAAGAATGGAAACAACAAGAACATTAGAATTATAGAATTTCAGACCAAGAACAAAAACAAGCACGGCAGTTATCATACGGCAGGTTAAATTGAGAATAACAATCTGCCTGTTATCAAACTTTTTCTTGAGCTTTGGAATAAGAAGATATGTAAGGAAGCCGAAAATCGTTCCCGGAAGATTAATCCAGATTACTGCTGAATTAAGATTAAGTACCTCTGAATAATAATATGTCTGGAAAACACCTGCCAAACCGCCAAGCGTTCCTATAAGGTTTGAAACGATAATCAGCATAAGCGGCTTATTCTTAAACAGCACCTTGAAGCCATCTAAAACAGAAGGCTCTTTAACAGTCTGAACAACTCTTTCTTTTGTTTTCCAGCCTGCAAGAGAGAACAAGCCCATACCAAACGTGCCTGCAATAATTGCAAGAATAAGGAAATCCTGCGAAAGCGTAAGCTTCCATTTTCCGCTGTTGCTTAAATCCATCATAACAACAAGGAACATTGTAGACAAACCGCCGATGATACTTGAAATAAATCTTGCTGATGAAATAGCCCTTGTTCTGTCATTCGGATTCGGCGAAATAGCCGTACTTAAGCTCCAGAAAGGCACATCGCCAAGCGTATAGAAAAATTCCCAGATAAAATAGGAAATGTACATATAAATGATTTTTATTGTTGTTGATTTTGTATCTGCAAGAATTTCAGGACCCGCAAAAAGCATTATAGTTGTAATAGACAACGGAAGCGGAACCAGAATAAGAAACGGACGCAGCTTACCATAGCGTGTTCTTGTTTTATCAATAATGCTTCCCATAAGAGGATCATTAATTGCATCCCATATACCCAAAAATAAAATCATTGTTGAAACTGCAGCTGCCGGAATTCCGAAAACCTTTGTAAAAAACAACGAAAGGTAGCCGCCTGCAACAAGATTATAGCCGAAAACCTGACCTGCATTGGCAAAACCATAGGCAAGGTTCTCTTTTACGCCGACATAGCGTATTTCCTTAGTGTCTGTGTTTGACAATTTTTATCCCTCCATAATTAAAAAACTGTAATATAATTATATATGATTACCGCAAAATAAGCACTTGACATAATAGATAAAAAAAACAGGCATTGTTTATGAACAATGCCTATTCAGCTATATCTCTGATATAATTAAGAGATATGATTGAATCGTTTTCTTTATCATATTTAAAGGCTTTTTTTCCGTTTAAGCTAACCAGATAGCAAGCGATTTCCTCAATAGAATAATAATCAAAGCTATTTTTGCTTGCCGTTCCTGCAACAACCTTATAATAGCTTTCATTCTCATAAACAGCCGTTTCAGATGAAAGAAAAAAGGAATATGCCGTATTATCTGAAAGCATAAGCTCTCTATTTGAATAAGACTTTATGATGTAAGCCGCATCTTCGCCGTTTATCTCATTATCATCTTTCAAAATGCCCGTTTGATTACCGTTGATGAACTTTACCCTGTTTTCCTCTTGTGTTTCAGCCTTGCAGCCGCTGAATAAACAGAAAAAAATAAGTGATACAAGAAATATTGAAAAGATTTTATTTGATATCCTAATCAGTCCTTTATATCAAGACGGCTTAATAATCAAATTCATCAAGCAGCTTTGCAATCCGGCTTTCGCCGAAAATACGAATACCGTTTTTATCAAGCAAATCAGCGGTAATTCCGTTTCCGTCAACAAGAGTGCCCGAAAAAGTACCATCATAAATCTTTCCGAATCCGCAGGACGGGCTTCTTTCTTTCAGCACTGCGTAGCAGCAATTGTTTTCATTTGCAATATACAGTGTTTTTTCTGCCCCGTCTTCATACTCAGCCGTAAAATCCTCACCGTTTTTTGAAATCGCCTTTCCATTTATGATTTCATTCGGAACTCTTGGAATAGGAAGACCGCCAAAGCATTCAGGACATATCGGGATCAAATCAAACCTATCCTTTAAATCGGCAGCCTCTTTCGTATAATTATTGCCGCCGTTATACTTACAATTTTCTCCTAAAAGACAGGCTGATATAAGAAGCTTTGGCTTTGAAGCATTAAAAATAAATTTTTCTATTGCAGCTGCAATTCCATCTTCGCCATTGGACAGGGTTACATACTTTGCCGCCTCTTTGCAATCATCAGAAGCATTTCCCATAGCAATTCCATAGCCTGCAAACTGAAGCATTTCAATATCATTATCTGCATCACCAAAAGACATAACCTCGTCATGTGTAAAGCATAATTCTTTACACAAATTATTTAATGCAACACCCTTATTAACACCCTTATAGGTCATTTCAATATCGCCGGAAACAGGTGAGGTTTTGTCTGTATCCTCAACTGCAAACAACTTATCCTTGATTTCATCATAAAATTCGCCGTCAAAATAAAATAAATTAATTTTTTCGATATCGTTATTCTTTGCAAATTCACTTAAATTATGATGATTTATCAGACTTTGCATATAGAAATCAAGAAATTCCGGAGGCAAATCCTTATTTTTGAAATATGCCGCCTTGCTTTCCTGCGTATTGGATTCGCCATTGGCATAAAGCTCATAATAGACCGGATAGCTTTCAAGAATATCAATTACTTTTTCAACAATATCTGAAGGCATATAATTGGTGTAAACGTTTTTGCCTTTACATCTGTCATACACTACAGCACCATTAGAATAGATAACATAATCAATAAAAGGCACCTGCTTAAGTACATCTTTTATAACAGAAAGCGTTCTTCCGGTTGCAATAACCGTTTTGATACCCATATTATGTGCCTTTTCCAAAGCAGCCTTTGTTCTGTCAGTTACCGTTATGTGATCCGGCGCCATAAGTGTTCCGTCCAAATCCATTGCAATAAGTTTAATTGCCATTTTTATTTCTCCTTATATACAAATCAGGGAAGCACTATACCATGCTTCCCTAATGTTAAATTTCATGCCTGTTTTTAACCTTAATTCTTTCCATAGCCCTTGAAAGGTTTGCCTTAGAAACACTGTATTCAATCTGGCTCTGCTTCTGACGCAAATCTTCCTCTGCTCGGATTTTAGCTTCTTCTGCACGCCTTTTATCAATTTCATCAGGGAGCTCGGCTGAAACACATACGATAAGTGCCTCATTATTAAGGAATTCGATAAAGCCATCGCCAACAAACGCTTCGATAATCTCTTCCTTATCCGTTTTAATCTTCATCTCTCCGTTATCAAGAGGAATAACAACATTTTCGTGATTTGCAAGAAAGGACATTGCACCGCCATCTATATATGGAATCGTAAGGCATTGGCAATCGCCATCATAGAAAACTTTATTTGACGCAATAACTTTAAGCTTAAAAGTTTTCATAATTTACCGCCTCTCAGTTCATATTCTTTGCTTTTTCAAGCACATCTTCAATAGTACCCGCATTAAAAAAGGCAGCCTCCGGCACATCATCAACCTCGCCGTTCAAAATAGCTTTAAAACCTTTTACTGTTTCAGCTACCGGAACATAAACACCCTTTAAGCCGGTAAACATTTCAGCTACATGGAATGGCTGAGAAAGGAATTTTTCAATTTTTCTTGCTCGGAATACCGTTGTTTTATCTTCTTCGGAAAGCTCTTCCATACCAAGAATCGCAATAATATCCTGAAGCTCCTTATATTTCTGTAGGTACTCCTGAACTCTTCTTGCAACATTATAATGCTCTTCGCCGACTGTATCAGCTTCAAGAATTCGGCTGTTTGATTCAAGCGGATCAACAGCAGGATAAATACCCTTTTCCGCAATCTTTCTTGAAAGAACGGTTGTTGCATCAAGATGCGCAAAGGTTGTTGCAGGAGCCGGGTCTGTTAAATCATCGGCAGGAACATAAACTGCCTGAACCGAGGTAATAGAGCCGTTTTTAGTAGAAGCGATTCTTTCCTGAAGCTCGCCCATTTCCGTTGCCAGAGTAGGCTGATAACCAACCGCAGACGGAATTCTGCCAAGAAGAGCCGAAACCTCAGAGCCTGCCTGAACAAAGCGGAAAATATTGTCAATAAACAAAAGTACATCCTGATTCTGAACATCACGAAAATACTCTGCCATTGTAAGCCCTGTTTCCGCAACACGCATACGTGCTCCCGGAGGCTCATTCATCTGACCGAACACAAGCGCTGTTTTATCAATAACGCCTGATTCCTTCATTTCATTCCAGAGATCATTACCCTCTCTTGAACGTTCGCCGACACCTGTAAATATAGAATATCCGCCATGTTCATTTGCAATATTTGTTATAAGCTCCTGAATCAGAACGGTTTTACCAACACCGGCACCGCCGAACAGACCGATTTTACCGCCCTTGACATACGGCGTTAAAAGATCTATAACCTTGATACCTGTTTCAAGAATTTCAACATTCGCCGACTGCTCTTCAAAGCTTGGCGGCTCTCTGTGGATTTCCCAATGATCCGCATCGCTCAAATCCTCAAGACCATCAATCGGTTCTCCGACTACATTGAAAAGTCTGCCAAGACATTTTCTGCCGACAGGAACGGAGATAGCGCCTCCCTTGGCAATAACCTCCATATCCTTATGAAGCCCCTCAGATGCAGCAAGCATAACACATCTTACTGTGTTATTGCCTATGTGCTGAGAAACCTCCATAACGAGTCTTTTGCCGTTTACCTCTACTTCAAGAGCATCCTTAAGCTTAGGAAGTGAGCCGTCAAACTCAACATCAACAACAGGACCCATTATCTGAACTATTTTACCATTATTCATTTAGGATTTCCTCCTAACCGAAACCGTTATCATTTATTTTTTTGTGCTTTAGAGCCTGCAATAACCTCGGTTATTTCCTGTGTTATTGCCGCCTGCCTTGCACGATTGTACTGTATTCCAAGCTGCTTAATCATATCTGTTGCAGCATCTGTTGCCGTCTGCATTGCCATCATTCTTGAATTATGCTCACTGCAATAGGATTCAATCAATGCACCATAAATAAAGCCTGCAACATAATTTGGAACTATATTATCAAAAACTGTTTGAACATCGGGTTCAAACCTTGCGTTATCATAATGGTTATTCTTATCCTGTGCTTCAGACTGCATTTCCTTTAAAGGAAGAATTTTATTAAACATAGGCTCAACAGTCATTGAATTAACCATTCTTGTATAAATTACATAAACCTCATCAATTTTTTCTTCAAGGAAAAGCTCTAAAAGCTTTTCGGCAATATGCCTTGCCCTGTTCATTGACGGGTTTTGCGCCGTATAATTGAAATTAATATCAATAGGGATACTCTGCTTTTCAAAATAATGCTTTCCTACCTGACCGACAACAAAAAGCATATCATCCTCTTCATTAAGAGCAATTTCTTCGGCCAGTCTGATGACATTATGATTATATGCACCCGCAAGCCCTTTATCTGCCGTTATAACAAGGTAGCCGATTCTTCTGTCTGCACCCTTTTTATGTTCCCTCTGGTCAAAAAACCTGCTGCCGACCTCCGGAGCAAAGTTAAGAATTTTCGCCATACTTTCCTGTATTTCAAAAAAGTACGGCTCCGTATTCTGCAAATCCTTTTTGGCTTTCTGAAGCTTAGAAGAGGAAACCATATACATAGCATTTGTTATTTTCTTGGTGTCCTTTATGGACTTTATTCTGCTTAGAATCTCTCTTGCGTTAGCCATTTTTTACCTTTCTGAAATCATCAACAGCCTTAAGAATTTTATCCTTAAGCTCATCGGTAAGAACCTTTTTATCATGAATCTCGCTGATAATTTCAAAATATGAATTTTCAAAATATTCGAGCATTTCGCCCTGATACTTTTTAATTTCACTGACAGGAACATCAACAAACTTTTTGCCGATTGCAGCAACAAGCGTAATAACCTGCTGCGCAAGTGAAAGCGGATGCGTAAGCGGCTGCTTTAAAAGCTCCATAAGGCCCTTACCATAAGTAAGACCGGCCTTCGTTTCTTCATCAAGGTCAGATGAAAACTGCGTAAACACTTCCATTTCACGATACTGAGCAAGATCCACTCGAAGCGAGCCGGCTGCTTTTTTCATAGCCTTTGTCTGTGCTGCGCCGCCAACACGGGATACGGACAAACCAACATTAACTGCAGGACGCTGACCGCTGAAGAACAAATCGCTTTCAAGGAAAATCTGTCCGTCCG
Organism: Eubacterium sp.; assembly: GCA_029052085.1. GTDB lineage: Bacteria > Bacillota > Clostridia > Oscillospirales > Acutalibacteraceae > Eubacterium_R. Next base: position 3,596 of record JAIDJS010000161.1, on the reverse strand, counting down.
TAATTGAAATAACATTCGTTGGAATATAAGCAGATACATCGCCTGCCTGTGTTTCTATAATCGGAAGAGCCGTTATGGAACCTCCGCCAAGTTCATCGGAAAGGCGGGAAGAACGCTCCAACAGTCTTGAATGAAGATAGAAAACATCTCCGGGATAAGCTTCTCGTCCGGGAGAACGCTCCAGCAAAAGAGAAAGTGCGCGGTAAGCTACAGCATGCTTGCTTAAATCATCATAAATAATAAGGCAGTCCTTGCCCTTGTGCATAAAATACTCCGCAATAGCTGTTGCCGAATATGGAGATATATATTGTAATGATGCCGAATCAGAAGCAGTTGAGCAAACAATAATCGTATATTCCATTGCCCCGTTTTTCTCAAGAGTTCCAACCAGCTTCGCTACGGTTGATGCCTTCTGCCCGATTGCATTATAAATACAAATACAATCCTTACCCTTCTGATTAATAATTGTATCAATGGCAATAGACGTTTTACCCGTTTGACGGTCGCCTATAATAAGTTCTCTCTGTCCTCTTCCTATCGGGAACATGGAATCTATTGCAAGAATTCCCGTTTCAAGAGATTCGGAAACAGATTTTCTGTCAACAATAGAAGGTGCCGGATTTTCAATAAGTCTGAATTCATCGGAAACAATATCGCCTTTTCCGTCTATTGCTTCACCCAGTGCGTTTACGATTCTTCCGATAAAGGCTTCGCCAACAGGAACACCTGCATTTTTATGTGTTCTGCGGACCTTGGATCCCTCGTGAATTTCATTATCATTACCAAAAATGATACAGCCGACGGTTGCACGCTTGATATCCTGAACCATACCCTTGATGCCGCAATCAAAAACAACGATTTCACCGTACATTACATGATCAAGGCCATGGATTGTTGCAATACCGTCACCAACTCTGATAACCGTGCCAACCTCTTCGCTGTTTGTTTCAAAATCAAAATCCTTAATCTCACTTCTGAGAATAGAGATGATTCCGTCTGTGTCTACAGAAGAGGATTTTCTTGCATCATTAACGATTTTTTCTTTAATGCTGCTGATTTTTGATTTAAGACTTCTGTCATACTGCTTATTGCCGATACGGATAATAAAGCCGCCTATAAGGCTGTCGTCCTTAACCATTTCAATTTTTGCAGAACCTGCATTTTCTTCCTTGCAGACAAATTCCTCAATGCCCTTCAGCTGTTTTTCGTCCGGCTCTGTTACACAGATAAGTGTTGCCCTTGCAACCCGGTTTTTCTTATCCAATTCTGCCGAATAAGCATCAATAATACTGCCTAATTCATCGGCCTTGCATTCCTCAGCAAGCTGAAGAATAACGGATTTAACGGAAAAGGAAAAAATTTCATCAACAACTTTTTTCTTTTCATCCTTTGAAACAGACGGGCTATTCAAAATCTGCATCAATTCATCCGATGCAGAAAGAATTTTCTTTGCATTATCAAGCTCTGATACACTGATTTCATTTGAAAGCAGTGTATTAACATAATCATCTATTTTGAGATTCATTTTCTTCACTGCCCTCATTTAAAAATTCATTAAAAATATCACTGTCTGTTTCAGCAGAAACGCTTTTGCCCAAAACCTTTTCGGCAGCTTCCATAGCAAGATTTGCAATATCTTCCTTTGCTTTTCTGAGCTGACTTTCACACGCTTCATCAGACTGCTTCTTAGCAACAGCCTTTATGCTTTCGGCATCTGCCTCCGCTCTGTCAATAATCTTTTCATATTCAGCTCTTGCAGACTGCTTTGCCTCGCTGATAAGCTGCTCGGATTCTGCATTGATATTTTCAATTTTTTCTTCATATTCTTCTTTCAGCTTTAATGCCTGATTGTTCGCTTCTTCGGCATCGCTGAACTGATTGTCAATCATCTCTTTACGCTTGTCCATAACCTTCATAATAGGCTTAAACAAAAACCTTCTCATAAGCAGATAAAAAATCACAAGGTTCATAAGCATAAAAAGAAAATTCCAGTTAAATTTGAGCATAACCTGTTTTTCCTTTCATTGAGTTTCTTTTTAGGATTTTAAGGAATTCCTCTTATTTAACCAATAATATAATAAGAATGCTGGCAACGAGGCCGTAAACGGCTGTTGCTTCTGCAAGTGCACAGCCAAGAAGAAGCGTTGTTCTGATCTGACCTGCTGCTTCAGGCTGACGGGCAATTGCCTCAACTGCCTTACCTGTTGCTATACCGATACCTACACCTGCACCTATACCTGCTAATACAGCGATTGCTGCTCCGATTGCGATTCCCATAATAATTCTCCTTTAAAAATAATTAATAATCGTTATTTATTCAACTTCAACAGCTTCCTGAACATACATAGCTGTTAAGAATACAAAAATATACGCCTGCAAAATTCCGTCAAACAAATCGAAATACAGACTGAATGCCGCCGGGAGCTGAAGTATCTGAATAACCAAAATACTTTTCAAAAGCTCCATAATAATAAACGCACCCAATACATTACCAAAAAGTCGCATACAAAGCGAAAGCGGCTTGATAATCAGCTCAAGCAAATTAATAGGCGCCACAATCCAGACAGGCTCCGCAAAGGCCTTTAAATGCCCTTTAAGCCCCCGTTCTCTTATACCTGCAATTTCAACAAGAATAATGCTTGTTATTGCCATTGCGGCAGTAGACTGCATACTCTTTGTAGGAGGTTTAAAACCAAATATGCCTATAATATTTGAAGCGCCGATAAAGATTGCCACGCTCATAAGCCAGGGCGCATACTTTTTCCCCTTGCCCGCAAGGATTCCGTCAAAAAAGTTTATCAGCTTTTCCATACATACTTCAAGAATAAGCTGCCTTTTTGAAAGCTTGCCCTCAACCTTGAGATTTCGCGTCAGAACAATAGCGAGAACAGTAAGTACAGCCATTATTATCCACGAAACAACAGTTGATTCATCAACCTCAACGTTGATATACGGTATCGTAAAAACCGTTTCAAGCTCAAGCTGTTCCATAAGCTCTTCTTTTAAATCCATAGTTACCGGCATCAAAGGGAAAGCAGACATAAAATCACTTCCTTTCACACTGCAAAAACACTAAAAAACACAGCATTCCTGCTCATTATTTTTAAGCTAATTATACCACTGAATTTTTATATTTGCAAGGAACAAATCAAAAGACTTTTCACTCATCGTATAAAATAATTTTCCAATGTGTATAGATTTTTTATTTAAATTCTATATTTACATATTTTATTATTTAGTTTATAATGAAAGAGTATAACTGCATTTAGCAAACACTGTTAAATGCCAAAGGAGAATATATATGGCAAAAAATCAAAAGAAAATGGTTGAGGACATTACCTCAATGGATGAAGATTTTGCAAAATGGTATACCGATATTTGCAAAAAAGCAGAGCTTGTTGAATATACAAGCGTTAAGGGCTGCATGGTTATACGACCATATGGCTATGCTATCTGGGAAAACATTCAGAAAATTCTTGATTCTATGTTTAAAGCAACAGGGCATGAAAATGTTTGTATGCCAATGTTTATACCTGAAAGTCTTTTACAGAAGGAAAAGGACCATGTTGAGGGCTTTGCTCCCGAATGTGCATGGG
>JAIDJS010000160.1 GCA_029052085.1 Eubacterium sp. | reverse complement strand
CTCTTGAATAGCCGATAAGGCGCACAAAATCGCCGCTGATATAATCGGATACAAATGGTTTTTCCAGGCTTGCGAAGAAAATTGCCCCTGCAAGATTTTCAAGCAGATTAATCAGCTTTTCGTTTGCGGCATCTGCCCTTTTTTCAGCATCTTTGTTTCTTGTTATATCAATGAAAACAGCTTGGAAAACAGGACTTCCGTCCTCGTCATACCGCTGCACTGCCGCACTGCAGTTGCACCATATGAATTTGTTTTTGTGCTTCATTACTCTGTATTCCAGATCAAGCCCTTCGCCTGTTGCCATAGCTCTTCCTACTGCCTGATAAACAATCGTTTTATCATCGGGATGAATCAGCTCATCAAGCCGGTATTCGCGCTTACTGCAGCTTTCAACCGTTGTGCCGAAAAGGCGGGCGCAGGTTTCGTTGATATAGATAACATCAAAGTGCATATCCGGTGTTACCCTGAACAGGCAGACTCCCCCTGCAACAAGCTCTATAAGGCTGTTTGCGGCGCTTGCCTGCTGCTCCAATTCTTTTTTCTTTTCCCTGCTTTTTGAAACATCGGCGAAAACAAGCCTGCAAAGGGAAGAACCCTCGTAATTTTTTGCCGAACAATGGATAAAAACAGGCTCTTTTTCGGCATTTAATATATCGAAATCTATGTAAACATACTTTGAATCCTTTTTGCAGATTTTTTTAAAAACATAATCTCTGTCTACAGGTTTAAGTATATCTCTTAAAAATAATTTTCCCTGCTTTATTTTTGATGGATGAATTCCTGCAAATTCAGCGAAGTGGCTGTCACAGTCCATAATTTTAAAATCCTGTGCTTTGTCAACCGTGCAGTTCAGGAACTCAACCTCATATGAATTTTCGTTAATCGTATTCTCCATCACAATTTATTGGAACCCCTTTGATTTTGCTGTGTTTTTTACAGTGTGGTATTCTTCTGACAGATGTACCATACCGTGTTCATATTATCTCTATGATACAGTATAACATATTATTTAAAAAAATGTTGATGTTAATCGGAATTTTACAAATTATTGACTAAAATTTCAGATTTTCTATATGCAAAACAATATCTTTATGGT
>JAIDJS010000016.1 GCA_029052085.1 Eubacterium sp. | reverse complement strand
TCTACCTTTAATACGGATTATATTTTTGTCAAAGAAAAAAATATCCGAAAACCACTTAATCTTCTATCCGATAACGCATATGATATTATTTATTTTAAAAACTCCGCTTGGAAAATAAGAGTATTGCTGTGCCAAATGCACAGATATTATTTTCGGGAAAATTGTTGACAAACAAAATTTCTTGTATTATAATTTTCTCAATTAATAATAAAACACGCAGACGAGAACAAAAAACGGTTTTATTCTTTTTTCAGAGAGCTGCCGGCAGGTGTAAGGCAGTAAAAGAAAAATCGCAATATCCTCTCCGAGTGGCTGTGCTGAATATCAGTAAGTGCAGACGGCTGCCTCCGTTATCGCGGCAATGAATGTTTGTTCATATGAAGTGCGTCAGTATTGACGAATTAGAGTGGTACCACGGTATATTTATATCGCCTCTTTGCCTTAGGGCAAAGGGGCGTATTTTTATGCTTCTCTTGTTTAAAGGGAAGGGAATCGCTTGCTGCGGAAAGGTTCACGGAAGCATTGCGGTTCATAATGATGCTATGAATTTTGAAAGGAGAAAATATATGAAAAATTGTGTTGAAATTCGTTGGCACGGCAGAGGCGGACAGGGTGCAAAAACCGCTGCTCTTCTTCTTGCAGATGTTGCTTTTAAAACAGGCAGCTACGTTCAGGGATTTCCTGAATACGGTCCTGAACGTATGGGTGCGCCGATTACGGCGTACAACCGAATAAGCCCTGATGAAATCAGAGTTCATTCAAACATTTATCATCCCGATTATGTTGTTGTGGTTGATGAGAGTCTGCTTGAATCTATTGATGTTACAGAAGGTTTAAATCCCGATGGTGCAATTCTTATCAATACCTCAAAGTCTAAGGACGATATTGAAAAGCATTTAAACGTCTACAAGGGTAAGGTGTTTACGATTGATGCCCGTAAGGTTTCGGTTGCCTGTCTTGGTAAGTATTTCCCGAATACGCCTATGCTGGCAGGTATTGTTAAGATTACAGGCGTTATGGAATGGGATAAATTCCTTACTGAAATGGAAGCTTCTTTTAAACATAAGTTCTCTTCAAAGCCGGAGGTTATTGAGGGTAATATGAATGCTCTTAAAATGGCTTATGATGAGGTTAAATAGGAGGTAAGCGATATGAAGTCAGATCTCAGTAATTTAAATTTAGAATGTAAATGGCAGGATTTAACAGAGGGTATGCAGATTTACGGTTCAATGACCTCTGAAGAATTCAATACAGGCGAATGGACCTCCGTTAAACCGGAACTTCACGAGGATTTGTGTGTTCACTGCCTTTTGTGCGTTCCTGTTTGTCCGGATAGTGTTATTCCTGTTGTAGACGGCAAGCGCGGAACATTTGATTATGACCATTGCAAAGGCTGCGGTATTTGTGTTAAAGCGTGCCACACAGGTGCAATTACCATGAAAGGAGTAAAATAATATGTCTCGTAGAGATCGTTTAAGCGGTAATGAAGCAGTTGCAGAGGCTCTCCGCCAGATTAATCCCGATGTTATGGCGGCTTTCCCGATTACTCCTTCAACTGAAATTCCGCAGTATTTTTCAAAGTTAGTTGCAAACGGTAAGGTTGATTCCGAATTTATTCCTGTTGAATCAGAGCATTCGGCTATGTCAGCCGTTATCGGTTCTGAGGCGGCAGGTGCCCGTTCGGTAACTGCAACCTCATCGGCAGGTCTTGCACTTATGTGGGAAGAGCTTTATCTTGCAGCTTCCAACAGATTGCCCTGCGTGCTTACTCTTGTAAACAGAGCATTATCCGGTCCAATCAACATCAACTGCGATCACAGTGACTCAATGGGCGCAAGAGATGCAGGCTGGATTCAGATTTATGCTGAAAACAATCAGGAGGTTTACGATAATCTTGTTATGGCATACAGAATTGGTGAGCATAAGGATGTTATGCTTCCTGTTATGATTTGCCAGGATGGATTTATTACCTCTCACGCTGTTGAAAATATCAATCTTCTTGAGGATAAAGAGGTAAAGGATTTTGTCGGCGAATATGAGCCTGAGCATTATCTTCTTAATCCGGAATGTTCGATGGCTGTCGGTCCTTACAGTGTTTCAAATTATTATTTTGAAGCGAAAAGAGCACAGGCAGAGGCACTTAAAAATGCAAAGCAGGTTACACTTGATGTTGCAAAGGAATATAAAGAAATCAGTGGCAGAGAGTACGGACTCTTTGAAGAATATAAAATGAAAGATGCCGAGGAAGCGGTTGTTATCATCGGCTCGGCAGCAGGTACAACAAAGGATGCCGTTGATGAATTAAGAGCGCAGGGCAAAAAGGTGGGCCTTATCAAAATCCGCCTGTTCCGTCCGTTCCCGGGCAGTGAAATTGCTGATGCTCTTAAGCATGTAAAAGCTGTTGCGCTTATGGACAGAACGGAAAGCTATAATGATTGCTGCGGACCTATCGGTTCAGAGGTTACTACTGCGCTTTACAGAGCAAAATCAGACTGCCTTGCAGTAAACTATGTTTATGGCCTCGGCGGCAGAGATGTTAAGGTTGAAGATATGATTGGTATATACAGCGAGCTTGAAAAAATCGCCGAAGCAGGCGAGGTTACAGAACCATATCGTTATATGGGCGTAAGAGAATAAGGAGGTGCTTTTCAATGTATAATTTTAAAGAGTTTATCGGCAGAGAAGAGCGTCTTGCCGGCGGTCACAGAATGTGTGCAGGCTGCGGCGGAACAATTGCTGTCAGAAACGTGCTGAAAGCATTAAAACCGGGAGATAAGGCTGTTATAGGTAATGCAACAGGCTGTCTTGAGGTTTCGTCCTTTATGTATCCTTATACAGCTTATAAGGACAGCTATATTCATAATGCGTTTGAGAATGCCGGTGCTACAATGAGCGGCGTTGAGGGCGCCTATAATGTACTGAAGCGTAAGGGTAAGCTGGATGATACATATAAGTTTATAACTTTCGGCGGTGACGGCGGTACATATGATATCGGGTTTCAGTCCCTTTCGGGTGCTATGGAGCGTAACCACGATATGGTTTATGTCTGTTATGATAACGGAGCTTATATGAATACAGGTATTCAGCGTTCTTCTGCAACACCTATGTTTGCAGATACAACAACAACTCCCGTAGGCTTTGAATCAAACGGAAAAACGCAGTACAGAAAGGATTTGTCCGCTATTATTGCCGAGCATAAGGTGCCTTATGTTGCACAGACAACTTTTCTTGCAAATTTCCGTGATCTTCACGTAAAGGCTGAAAAGGCGATTTATACAAAGGGTGCTGCTTTCCTTAATATTATGGCGCCTTGTCCTCGTGGTTGGAGATATAATACTTGGGATATTATGGAAATCTGCAAGCTTGCAGTTGAAACCCGCTATTGGCCATTGTTTGAGGTTGTAGACGGCAGATGGATTCTCAACTACCAGCCAAGAAACTATGTTCCGATTGAGGAATGGCTTGTTAAGCAGGGAAGATTCAAGCATATGTTCAAGCCTGAAAACGAATGGATGATTGAAGCATTCCAAAAGGAAGTAGACCGCCGCTGGTCAGAGCTTCTTAACCGCTGCGAAGAGGTACGCGGAGCTTAACTGAATATAAAGATTTTAGGAGCGATTGTTTTGTCGCTCCTTTTCTTATAGATTAATTTGACTTTTTGTTTTATTATGATAAAATAAATATGCCACACAGTTTAATATCTCCTTTAGCAGGCATACTATCAGTAAAAACGTATGCCTTGATTTGTCATTTCCTGCTTTGGAGTGAACTGTGTGGCAACAGAAGTCAGGCTGCGTTTTTCAGTGCGTAGCTTCGGCTGCGTACTTTTTTATTTAAGGAGATGTGAATATGACACTGGAAATGAAAAACATCTGCAAAAGCTTTGGCGAAAAACAGGTATTGAATAATGTTTCGCTTACGGCAGAGGGCGGAAAAGCCTTTGGGCTGCTTGGCAGAAATGGTGCCGGCAAAACAACATCAATACGAATTCTTATGAATGTTTTTTCAGCAAACAGCGGTGAAATCCTTTTTGACGGAAAACCAATCGACTATAATTCCGTTAAGTTTGGTTATCTGCCCGAGGAAAGAGGTCTTTATCCCAAAAAGAAAATTATTGATCAGCTTGTTTATTTTGCCGAGCTTAAGGGGATGAAGAAAAATGAAGCTGTCAAAGCTGTTGATTACTGGCTTGAGCGCCTGAATATGCAGGAATACAGAAATAAACGTCTTGATACGCTTTCAAAAGGCAACCAACAGAAAATTCAGCTTATAACTGCTTTGGCACATAATCCGCAGATTATTATTCTTGATGAGCCGTTTTCCGGTCTTGATCCTGTGAATGCAATGCTGCTCAAGGATGTTGTTAAAGAAGAAATTGAAAAGGGGAAAATTGTTTTCTTTTCAAGTCATCAGATGAATTATATTGAAGAATTCTGCAATGATATTGCAATTCTGAATAATGGTTCTATTGCCATTTCTGGCGATTTATACAGTATTAAGCATAATTATCCGCGAAACAAGCTTATTGTCCGTTCAGATGATTACAATACAATCATTTCGGAATACAATGCCGTTCTTGATAAGGACAATTCTCTTTTCATAACGCTTTCTTCTCCTGAGGAAAAGAGGTCTGTTATGGTACAGCTTACTGAAAAATACAATATAGATGAAATCAAAGTTTTTGAACCAACACTTAATGATATATTTGTTGAGTATGCAAGTGACAAAAAGGAAGGGGAGAATGAATAATGAAGCAGTTTGGTAAGATTCTTAAATTTGAACTGAAGGGCTATCTTAAAAACAAAGTTTTTCTGGGCGTAACAATATTTTTAGTTGCAGCAATTATTTGTGTTTTGTTTTTTCCCCGTATATCGGAGGGCTTCGGCAGCGATGAAACGATAAATACTGACAATCTGCCTGTTATGCTTGTGCATTGTGATAAAACAGAAAATGAGCCTGTCATTACAGAAGCGTTTATATCTGCTTTTGCTGATTACAAGGTAGTTGTAACGGATGAGAGTGAACAGGAAATAAAGCAGAAAATAATTGATGAAAATGCAAAGTGCGCATTTGTTATAGAATCCTTAACTGAATATATATATTATGTAAATGATCTTGCCCTTTATGATGCAAATACCGATATTGCTGACGGAATTCTTAAATCAGCATATCAGATGTCAGCAATGCTTGAGAACGGTATTCCGGCTGATGACGCAAATCAGATTCTTAACTTTCAGATTGAGCATACCTCAGTAACCTTAGGGAAAGATCAGATGCAGAATTTCTTTTATGCTTATATCATGATTTTTGCCCTTTATATGGTTATTCTTATTTATGGCCAGATGGTTGCAACGAATGTTGCTTCGGAAAAAAGCTCACGTGCTATGGAGCTTCTTATAACAAGCGTAAATCCAACAAGCATGATATTCGGAAAGGTTGTTTCCTCCTGTCTTGCTGGTCTTATTCAGCTTGTTTCGGTTTTCGGAACGGCATTTATTTGCTATAATATCAATAAATCCTATCTCTCAGATTTTGATATCGTTGCTTCCATATTCAGCATACCTGCGCATATTTTAATATATATGCTTGTATTCTTTCTGCTCGGATTTTTCCTGTATGCCTTTTTATATGGTGCAATCGGTTCAACAGCATCAAAGCTTGAAGATATAAATACTTCGGTTATGCCTGTTACATTTTTGTTTATAATTGCATTTATGGTTGATGTTTTTTCTCTTACTTCAGGCTCGGTAGACAGTGCATTGATGAAAATATGTTCCTATATCCCGTTTACCTCTCCGGTTGTTATGTTTACAAGAATCGTTATGAGCAGCGTTTCGATTTATGAAATAGCTATATCAATTGTAATTTTAATTGCTTCGGTTATCGGGGTTGGATTTGTTTCGGCTAAAATCTATCGTGCAGGTGTTCTGCTTTACGGTGCTGCACCAAAGCTATCCGCAATTATCAGAACAATTAAAAAGTCGTAAAAAATAAAGGCTCATTAAGAGCCTTTATTTTTTACGTTCATATTATTATATCTTTTTCCTTTGAAAATCATTGTCAGTGTGAATTGGTTTTACATCTGAAAATTCTTTATGTATTCCTCAATGCATTTTTCAATGATTCCTTCGGCAGCATCCCTGTTTTTTACTTCCGTAACAGAGGTGCTTTTATCATTTTCCAGTGTTTTATAAACTTCAAAAAAGTGCTTTATTTCATCAAAACGATGATTTGGCAGCTGATCAATATTCTTATAACAGTTGTAATTAGGATCATTAACAGGAACAGCAATTATTTTTTCGTCTTTTGCTCCGTTGTCTTCCATAATAAGAACACCGATTGGTGCACATTCAACAATTGTCATCGGCTGGATTTTTTCACTGCAAAGAACAAGTACATCAAGCGGGTCATTGTCGCTTGCATAGGTTCTCGGGATGAAGCCGTAGTTGGCAGGGTAGTGTGTTGAAGTAAACAAAACTCTGTCCAATTTCAGCATACCGGTTTCCTTATCAAGCTCATATTTGTTTTTTCCGCCCTTTGAAATTTCAATAACAGCGTAAAATCTGTCTTTTCTGATTCTTTTTGGAGATATATCGTGCCATATGTTCATATCTATTCCTCGCTTTCCTATATAATTTTATCATTATACTTCAATAAATACAATATTTTGTTGAAAGTTCCGTTATATTTTTATATAATAATTAGCAGTTTTTAATTAAGAGGATTATTATGAAAGATAAAAAGCTGAAAACAATTCAATTCGCCTTAACAAAATCGCTTCCCGTTTTGTTTGGGTATCTTTTTCTCGGTTCTGCCTTTGGCATTATGCTGTACGAGGCAGGGTATAATGTTCTTTGGGCAGTTTTAATTTCTTTGGTGGTTTATGCCGGTTCGGGTCAGTTTTTGCTTGTTTCTCTTTTGAGTACGGCGGCATCTTTGCCAACGGTTGCTATTATGACCTTGTTTGTTAACTCACGTCATATTTTTTATGGGCTTTCTTATATAGAAACCTTTAAAAAGGGTGGATGGCGTTATCCGTTTATGATTTTTTCCTTAACGGATGAAACATATTCCGTTAATACATCCATAAAAGCTGTTCCGGATGATGTGAATGAGGTAAAAGCAAGATACTATATCGGTTTATTTGACCATCTTTATTGGATACTCGGAACGGTAATCGGTTCTCTTGCAGGGCAGCTTATTCCCATTGACTTCACCGGTGTTGATTTTTCAATGACGGCTCTTTTTGTTGTGATTTATATAGACCAGATGCTTGCTTCCAAAAATAAGATAACGGGAATCATCGGCATTGTCTGTGCAGTTGTTTGTTTGATTATTTTTGGTGCGGATAAGTTTCTTCTTCCGTCACTTATTCTTACGGTTGCGCTTCTTTCTGCAATGAAGCCGTTTATAGATAAAAAGGAGGTAAAATAGTATGCCTCTTTCAAATATACAGGTAATTATTATGATTGCTGTAGCTGCGGTATGCACGTTTGCTACAAGAGCGATTCCCTTTGCGCTTTTCGGAGGAAAAAAGGGTGTTCCGAAATTTGTGAAATATCTTGGCAATATATTGCCGACTGCAATTATAGGTGTGCTTATTGTATACTGCCTTTCGGATTTTACAGGCGGAGATATCAATGTTATTGCACCTAAGTTAATAGCTGTTGTGATAACTGCCGGTGTTCATCTGTGGAAAAGAAATACGCTTTTCAGCATTTCTGCCGGTACAATAAGCTATATGCTGTTGATTCATTTTGTTTTCGTATAATCTGCATAAAAAGGTCCGAAGTAATCTTCGGACCTTTTTGTTTTGTATATTTTGGTATTAATCAATGATTCCTCCGCCGATAACATAATCGTTATCATAAACAACGGCGGATTGCCCTTTGGTAATCGCTCTTTGCGGTTCATCAAAAACGATTTTTATCCTGTTATCCGAAAGCGGATAAATCGTACACGGCTGTTCTTTCATATTGTATCTGATTTTAGCATTTGCCTTGAATTCCGTATCGGGGTTTGCAATGCTTACCCAATTGAAGTCAGATACAAATACCTCTTTTTCAAAAAGCTCTTCATTTGTACAAAGAATAACCTCATTTGTGTCGATATTTTTTTCACAGACATACATCGGGCGGGGAAGCGCAAGACCCAATCCCTTTCTTTGACCAATCGTGTATTTTATGATTCCCTGATGTGTTCCGAGGATATTTCCGTTTTTGTCTTTAAAATGACCCTTTTCAAAGC
>JAIDJS010000159.1 GCA_029052085.1 Eubacterium sp. | reverse complement strand
AAGTATGAGGAGTTCCAGAATAATAATCAGGAGCTTGTTACTGCAAAAATCCATCGTATTGATCCCGTAACAGGAAATGCTACGGTTGAAATCGGAAAAACGCTTGCAATGCTTCCAAAGGCAGAGCAGGTGCCGGGCGAGGTTCTTACAGAAGGCGATAATGTTAAAATCTTTATCGTTGATGTTATTCAGGATAACAGCAGAGGACCGAAGATTATGCTTTCAAGAACCCATAAGGGTCTTGTAAGAAGATTGTTTGAAACAGAGGTTCCGGAAATTTTCGATGGTACGATTGAAATTAAGTCTGTTTCCCGTGAGGCAGGCTCCCGAACAAAGATTGCTGTTTTCAGCAAGGATGAAAATGTTGATGCTGTAGGTGCTTGTATCGGACCAAAGGGTCAGAGAGTTTCAAATATTGTTGATGCACTCGGCGGTGAAAAAATTGATATTGTTAATTTCAGCGAGGATAATGCTGAATTTATCTCAGCTTCTCTTGCTCCGTCAGATGTTTGCAGTGTTGAAATTCTTGATGAGGAAAAGAAAATCTGCCGTGCAACCGTGCCGGATGATCAGCTTAGTCTTGCTATCGGCAATAAGGGCCAGAATGTTCGTCTTGCTGCAAAGCTTACAGGCTGGAAGATAGATATCAAGCCTGAATCGGGCTTCTATGAGGGAGTTCAGGAATAAATTTGGGAGATAATTAAGAATGAAAGCAAAGCGTGAAGTTAAAAGAATGTGCACAGGCTGCGGAGAAATGTTTGATAAACGCACGCTTGTAAGGGTTGTTAAAAGCCCTGAGGGTGAAGTAAGCCTTGATTTGACAGGCAAAAAAAACGGCCGCGGTGCTTATGTTTGCAATAATCCCGAATGCTTGAAAAAGGCAAGAAAGAAAAGAGCTTTTGAGCGTGCATTTTCGATGAAAATCGAGGATGAAATTTACGATAAAATGGAAGAAGAAATTAGAAATGGAAAAGAATAAGGTGCTTTCTATGCTTGGTCTTGCCCGCAGAGCAGGCAGGCTGTCAATGGGGCACGATGCGGCTCTTTCGGTTGTTATCGAAAATAAGGCAGCGCTTCTCCTTTTTGCTTCGGACACATCAGAGCGTTTAAGGCTTGAATTTAAAACGGCAATGGATAAAAGAAAAATTGATATTCCCGTTTTTTATACAGATATAACAATTGATGAAATTCATTTTTCCTGCGGATATAAAGCAGGTGTTATAGC
>JAIDJS010000158.1 GCA_029052085.1 Eubacterium sp. | reverse complement strand
TATTTATACAGCAAACGGCAGTAATCCCATAAAATATATTGATGTTAAGCAACAGAACAGTGAATCCAAGCATATTGAATCTTATATTAATAAAACGATAATAAGAGATGCCGAAGCTATTAATTCTGTTATAGATATTCTTGAAAGCTGCAGCACAAAGTATAATATATATGATATGATTGATAATGATTTGGTTAAAGATGAATTTACCGGAAATGAATATCTTCTGGAGCTTGTATTTGATGATGAAACAAGGTTAAAAGTGTTTTTGCATAAAGAATATTTCAATTTTTTTATTTCGCAGAAAGAAGAGTATGATTATTATTTATTTGAAAACACTGAATATGATTCTCTGATTACTTTGTTTAATAAAAATAATGAGTAGCCGCAGCAAAAAGCACCACAGTAAAAACTGTGGTGCTTTTAACATTTTATAAGCTTGAAACAAGTGCGTATATCCCGCCTACAAGGCCGCTGCCTGCCATTAAAACGGCGAGAATAATTGCAGTAACCTTTACCCATCCTCTGTGCATGTTTTATACCTCCATAAACTTATCTGCTTCGGAAATCAGCTGTTCGGCAAGTGCCTGTGATGCCTCCTTGCTCTCGCCGATTGCAGTGATATAGGCTTTGATTTTCGGTTCTGTGCCGCTTGGGCGGATGATAAGCCCGTTGCCGCCTGCCATTTTATAAGCAAGCACATTTGATTTCGGCAGATCAATTACGGATTCGGTGCCGGTTTCAATATCCTTTGCAATACTTGTTTTATAGTCTGCTGCATAGGTAACTGCCATTTCGTTTAATTCCTCAGGCGGATTTTTACGGAGTGTGTCCATAATTTTCTTCATTTTTTCCATTCCTGCAGCGCCTTCAAATTCATAGCTTTTAACGGTATTGCAGTAATAGCCGAATTCACTGTAAAGCTCATCCATAACATCAACAAGCGATTTGCCCTGTGTTTTATAGAATGCAGCCATTTCGCAGATCAGCATGGAAGCCACAACGGCGTCCTTATCCCTTGCGTGAGTTCCTGCAAGATAACCGTAGGACTCCTCAAATCCCATAACAAAATCGTCGGATCTGCCCTCTGCTTCAAGGTTTGTAATAAGCTCGCCGATATATTTGAAGCCTGTTAAAAGATTTTTGAAGGTGCAGCCGTATTTCTTTGCGATTTCTTCAGCTAAATCGGTTGAAACAAAGGACTTAACGGCAACTGCATTAGGAGAGAGTATGCCTTTTTCCTTTTTCTGTGAAAGAAGGTAATTCAGCATCATTGCGCCCACCTCGTTGCCGCTCATAAGCACATACTCGCCGTTTTTGTTCGGAACGGCGATACCAACGCGGTCGCAGTCAGGGTCGGTTGCAATAATAATATCAGCCTTGGTATGCTCTGTAATTTTGAATGCGCATTCAAAAACCTGTTTGATTTCAGGATTCGGATAGGGGCAGGTCGGGAAATTACCGTCAGGCAGTTCCTGTTCAGGTACAATGTGGATATTTTCAACGCCGATTCTTTTGAGTATTTCTCTTACGGGCTTGTTGCCTGTTCCGTTAAGCGGTGTGTATATAACGCAGAGTCCGGCCTTTTTACAGATTCCCTTGTTTATACACTGCTTTTCAACCTCATCAAGGAAATCCTGAATGGTTTCTTCACCTATGTATTCAATTAATCCGTCTTTAACGGCTTCGTCAAAATCCATTGTTTTGATTCCGGTAAAATAGTCAACCTTCTGTATAAATTCATATGTTTCGGCAGCGGCTTCGTCCGTCATCTGATATCCGTTGCTGTCGTAGCACTTGTATCCGTTGTATTTTCCGGGATTGTGTGAAGCAGTTAAAATAATGCCGCTTGATGTTTTGAATTTACGGATTGCGTATGAAAGGCATGGGGTTGGTTCAAGCTCGTCATAAAGATAAACTTTAATCCCGTTTGCAGCTAAAACCTTTGCAGCTTCCTTGGCAAAATACTCGCTCTTAATTCTTGAATCATATCCGATTGCAATGCTTGGATTTTTGAAATTCTTGTTCAGAAAATCAGATAATCCCTGTGTTGCCTGGCAAACGGTGTAATAATTCATTCTGTTTGTTCCTGCTCCTATAACACCTCTTAAT
>JAIDJS010000157.1 GCA_029052085.1 Eubacterium sp. | reverse complement strand
GAGCGTACCACAAGCTGCCGCCTGTACGTGGGTTTGCCTCTTTATAAATCAGGGCAGGAGGATAAATTCGCCTCAGCAGATACGGACTATGCAATAAATGAATTTAAAGACAGCCACAATATTATATCAAGGCAGATTTCATATCTTAGCCAGCTTGAAAATGTAAGCGGATTTTATATCTATTCATACAGTTATTTAACAGATAAGGAAACACCTTCGGTTGTAGAAGAGGTGAAAAACATCAAGGCAGTAATGTAGAAATGCAGTATTCATCGGTTGCATCCGTTATAACAACATTCATTTCTTTTCCGATGATATCTTTTTCAGAAGAAAGTCTTACAGGGGTATAGTTTTTTGTATATCCCTGGTAGATTCCCTTTTCGGGTTCGTTTTCAAAAAGAACACAAACTGTTTTATTGATAAGTGAGTGAAAGTATTCCTTTCGGATGTTTTCGGTTTCATTTATCATGATTTCAGCTCGGTGTTCTTTTTCTTTTTTACTTACGCTGTCTCCTTTTTTAGAGGCATTTGTGCCCTCACGCTGCGAATACGGAAATACATGAACCTTTTCAAACCGGATTTCTTTAACAAATGCAAGACTGTCATAAAAATCTTCTTCTGTTTCTTCATGAAAACCAACCATAACATCGGTTGTAACCGAAGCGTCTTCAAAAGTATTTCTGATTAAGCTGCAAAGCTGTCTGTATTCATCAGAACTGTAATGTCTGTTCATATTTTTTAATGTTTTGTCGCAGCCGCTTTGAAGTGAGATGTGAAACTGCGGACAGAATTTATCTATTTTACTGAGTTCTGAAATGATGTCCTCCGTAATATGATCAGGTTCAAGGCTTCCGAGACGAACTCTCATTATGCTTTCATTCTGGGCACAGGTTTTAACAGCATCAACTATATTGAAATCTTCATTTTTTCCATAAGCAGAAAGATTAATTCCGACTAAAACAATTTCATTGATTCCACTTTGTGCGAGATTGTCAATTTCTTCTTTCAGATCAGAAAGGCTTTTTGAGCGAACCCGTCCTCTTGACACCGGAATGATGCAATAAGAGCAGAAACGGTCGCAGCCGTCTTCGATTTTTACAAATGCACGGACCCTATCGCTGAATCTGCTTATAGAGCATTTTGAAAATTCATCTCCGGTTTTATGCGCATTGATTGCAAGAATTCGTTGTTTTTCAATGTTATATCTGTTTATTAAATTGAGAAT
>JAIDJS010000156.1 GCA_029052085.1 Eubacterium sp. | reverse complement strand
CTTGAAATAAATGTCAATACTTTTTTTAAAATTTTTTAAAGAGAATTCTCTATTAAAGTATTTATGTCATCAGAAGTGAAATTATACACCTTATCGCAAAAATGGCATTCAACTTTTGTATCATTTTCGCTTTCAGCCATTTCCTTTAATGAATCAATACCTGTTGAGATAAGCGCAGCCTCTACCCTTTCCCGAGAACAATTGCACTTATATTCGGCAGTACTTTCATCAAGCTTTTCGATTTTAAGCTCTTTCATAGCTCTTACCGCAATATCATCAGCGGATAATCCATTTGAAAGCATTTCCGTTATTGAAGGAATATCCTCAAGAGATTTTTCAATGGCTGACACGGTTTCATCGGGAAAACCCGGAAGAAGCTGTATCAGAAAACCTCCTGCACAGTTAACTGTTAAATCAGGATTAACGAGTACACCCAGCGCACACACGGACGGAGTCTGCTCTGATACAGCAAAATAATTTGTTATATCCTCTGCAATCTCTCCGCTTATTATTTCGGTAGTTCCGATAAACGGCTCTTTCAGTCCGATATCCTTCATAACATAAAGATATCCGGCGGTGCCTACAGCACCCTTTACATCAAGTTTGCCTTTATCATTTAAAGGGATTTCAACAATTTTATTCTGAACATATCCCCTTGTGTTTCCATTGCTGTCAGAAACAGCGATAAGCGAACCTGCAGGACCATCGCCATTCAGTCTTAATGTTACACTGTCATCCTTACCCTTCAGCATAACACCCATCATAGAGGCGGCAGTTAAAAGCCTTCCCAGTGCGGCTGTAACAACAGCAGATGGTTTATGGATTTGCTCCATTTTTCTTACAATATCGGTTGTATCAGCGCAGACAATAAAGGCGCTGCCGTCTTCAGTTATATATCTAACAATGTTTCCCATAATCAATGTTTCCTTTTACATACAAAATACAGACGTTCAGAATCAGCTTTTGGCTTTTTGGATGATAAATCATCGTAGATACCCAAAACCTCAAAATAAGGCTCCAGAGAGGCTGATAAAGCTTCTGTTTCAAAAGCAGTTTCAACAAATTCCTCTGAATATCTATCATAGCTTGTCCCGTTATAAACAAAGAAGTCAAGAATAATTCTGACCGAATGGTTATCAATAAGTTCATTATCCCACGCAAGAAAATAATTTTTTTCATCAAAAACAAAGCAATTATCTGCAAGAATATTTTGGTGTTTATAAACGGTATTCACATCAAAAATAAAAATACCGTTTTCTTTCAGAGAATTATATACACATTCAAAGGTCATTTCAGCATCGTGTAAGCTGTTTAAATGATTTATACTGTCAAGGCAGCATACACAGGCATCCACAGGCTCTGTAAGGCTGAAATTCTGCATTTCTGCCTTTAGAAACGGAATTTTGCCGTTCGACTTATTATCGGCGACTGAGAGCATTTCACTGCTTAAATCAATGCCGATAACATTATAGCCCTTTTCCTTGAACAACAGGCTCATTGTTCCTGTTCCGCAGGCCAAATCCAGCAGGCTTGCATGGTGTGAAATTCCCAATTTATTAAAAAAGCCAGAAATGTAATCACTTCTGACTTCATAATCAACATTTTCAGTTAATTCATCATAATGAAGAGCAAAATAATTATACATCTTCACTTGCCTTTAATCTTTCAAAGATTTTATCATAGCCGTCACAGCCATATTGCAGGCTTCGGTTTACTCGGCTTATAGTGGCTGTTGAAGCTCCGGTTTCGTTGACAATATCAGTATAAACAGATTTTTCCGAAAGCATTTTAGCAACAACAATACGCTGGCTTAACGATCTCAATTCCTGTACAGTGCATAAATCTTCAAAGAAATCATAGCATTCATCAATATCTTCCAATTGCAGAATCGCTTTAAAAAGAAATTCCAGATTTTTATCATCTCTTTTAAGCGGCATAAAATCACCTCGCTGAAATAGTAGTACTATTTTAACACATTAAAGCTTGAAAGTAAAGAC
>JAIDJS010000155.1 GCA_029052085.1 Eubacterium sp. | reverse complement strand
ATTCTAGAATAAAATAATTGAAAGAGGATATATTATGATAACTTATATCGGCACAGGGGTTTCCAAGGATATAAATTATAATTTTAAAGATTTTGATGCAGTTTATGTTAATAACGCGGATCAATATCAGAAAAATGATTATGATCGTCTGCTGAATACCGAAAAGAATAAAAGCATAGAGCTTTGGGCTTGGAAAAATGATAAAGCTACGGCTGAATTTGCAGTTTTATGTGCGGAGGATATGAAGAATATAACCCTTACAGCCTCTGATTTAACAGGCGATGCCGGTGTTATATCGTCTTCAAAGGTTCAGCTTGCATTTGTCAAGGATGTTAAGGCTTACACAGGTCATGCAGGCTGGTATGCAAATAATCCGAAAAACATTATGCCAAGAGGTAAAAGAGAATATTACCCGGAGGTTATTTATTCCGATGCTCCGGTTTCCGTTGCAAAAGATGATTTTCAACTGGTATGGATGGAAATTTCAACAGATAAGGATGCAAAAGCAGGAATTTATAGCGGTGCAATTACTGTTTCGGCAGAAAATACAGAAAAAACGGTTACGCTGAATTATTCAATTGAGATTTTGGATTTAATAATGCCCGATCCTGAACATTATATATTTGATGTTGAATATTGGAGTCATCCTTATAATGTTGCGTACTATTATGATGTTGAACCATTTTCGGATAAGCATATTCATATATTAAAGCAGCATATGCAGCTTTATAAAAGCCTTGGCGGTCATGCCATTACTGCCAGTATTGTTGAGGAAGCATGGGGTGGTCAAACCTATGGCGGCGGCAATAAAGTTCATTATCCGTCAATGATAAAATGGATCAAAAAGGCTGATCAGGAATGGAGCTTTGATTTTACTCATTTTGATAAATGGATAGAATTGAATAAAGCTATAGGCATTGCCGATAAAATTATATGTTACAGTATGATGCCGTGGAACGGAATTATAAAATACTTTGATGAATCAAAGCAAAAATATAAAAAAGTAAGGGTTAATCCTGCCCGTAAAAGCAATTATGAAAAAGTATGGCTTCCGTTTCTGAAAGCATTTATTAATCATCTTGATGAAAAGAACTGGTTTGACAGTACGTATATTGGATTTGATGAACGCCGTAATATGGAAACGGCTCTTGATTTGATTGATATGGTAAAAAACAAGAACGGATTAGTGCTGAAAAAATCCGCAGCATTTAATGATTTTAAACATAATGCAACTGTTTTCAATCGTTTAGACTATGCTTCTGTCGGACTTCAGCAGATTCGTAATAATATGCAGGATTTTAAAAATCAGGTTGAACAGAGAAGAAGCAATAGGCAGGAAACAAGTATGTATACGGCAACGGAGCATGTTCCTAACAGCTTTACCAAATCCATTCCTGTTGAAAGCTATTGGTCTATTCTGTTTGCCGGCTCTCTGAATGCAACAGGCTTTCTCAGATGGGCATATGATGCCTGGGTTGAAAATCCTTTGGTGGAGTCTACTCATTGGTCGTTTCCAGCAGGAGATTGTTTTCTTGTTTATCCGTCATACAGGGAAGAAAAATATCCTGAAAGTAAATTCACTCTTCGTCTGGCTAAGCTTGATGAAGGTGTTCGGGATGTAAATAAGCTTTATATGCTTCGCGAAAGGTATCCTGAACTAAAACCTGAAATTGAAGAATTGTTTTCTTCCGTGAAAGGCAGTGAGGAAAGCAGCTATGAATTCTATACTGTTTCCAAAACAAATCTTTGGGGACGTAAGGCAAAGTGGCTGACGGAAAGCGGTAAAAAATCCATGATGTCCGATATGGAAAAAATAAAACGAAAAATTTATGAGTTGTCAAGGCTTTGCCGGGAATTATAATAGTAAACAAGCTTTTATCGCAGAATAAGGAGTTATGTTTATGTGTACTGCAGCTACTTATAAAACAAAGGATTTTTATTTTGGAAGAACCTTGGATTACGATTTTTCCTATGGTGATGAAATTGCAATTATTTCAAGGAATTTTGAACTTCATTTCAGAGAAGAAAAAAGCATTAAAAATCATTATGCTATGATTGGTATGGCACATATTGCCGAAAATTGTCCGTTATACTATGATGCCGTCAATGAAAAGGGTTTGGGTATGGCAGGCTTGAATTTTGTAGATAATGCCGTATACAGAGAACGTGTTGATGGTAAAGACAATATAACACACTTTGAATTTATTACTTGGATTTTATGTCAGTGTGCTACTGTAAAGGAAGCAATTGCTTTCGTTAAAAAAATAAATCTGCTGAATACTCCGTTTAATGATGAATTGCCTTTGGCCCAGCTGCATTGGATTATTTCAGACCGGGATGCTTCCATAACAGTTGAATCTGTTGAAGACGGAATTAAAATATATGAAAATCCGGTAGGTATTTTAACAAATAATCCGCCGTTTGATATGCAGATGTTTGCGCTGAATAATTATATGGGCTTATCAGCTAAGCCGCCTGAGGAAAACTTTTCAAAGGCTTTGAACTTAAATAAGTACAGCCGTGGAATGGGTGCGCTTGGTCTGCCGGGAGATTTGTCATCACAGTCCAGATTTATCAGAGCGGCATTTGTTAAAATGAATTCCGTTTCCGGAGAAGGCGAACAGGAAAGCGTAAGTCAGTTTTTTCATATTCTTAATTCGGTTGATCAGCAAAGAGGCTGCTGTGATTTAGGAAACGGAGAATATGAAATAACGATTTACACATCATGCTGCAATACGGATAAAGGAATTTATTATTATACAGCTTACAATAATCATCAGATTACTGCTGTAGATATGCACAAGGAAAATTTAAACGGAAATCAACTGATAAGATATCCGTTAATAAAAGAAGAACAAATAAATATGCAGAATTAGTTTGTGAAATTAAAAATTCGTTTAAAAGAAATTATAGGCAGGGATACTGTAGGCAATACAGTGTCTCTGCCTATAATAGTTTATAAATGTTTATTTTTTAGTCTTTTTTATATGCAGTTCCTTCATGCCTTCAACCTCATCGCAGATTTCCTTAAGATTGCAGGTTGAGCAATCAAAAATGACGTTGTCAAGTATGTGATTCAGTGCAGATGTAGTGCTTTTTATTTTGTCAGCAAGCATCAGAAGCTCGTCAAATTTATCAAACTGCGTTATAAAGATAATCTGTGCGCTTTTAACAATAGGATTTTTGAGGTATTCCTGTAAAAGTGTACTGCCGTAATCAGCAAAGCGGATACCTTTTTTTACTGCTTTTTTGCTTACGCGTATCTGCTCTCTCATACTGAGTGCAGATGCTCGGGTCATAAATCCTTCGGGACAGCAGTTGTATCTTATAAGCTCAAGCTCCTTTATTTTATCAAAGGCGGCTTCCTCATCTATATCTTCAATTTCAAGAAAAACAATTTTTCCAAAGGCTGTATCTTCTTGTATTTCAGCGATATCCTTACCGTAAAGGCGGATTGAATTATCAAACTGCATACTGCTTGTAACAGCCATTGTGCTTATACACGGCTTCTGGCTTCCGCCAAGCTCATAGGCAGTATCCTTTAAAAGTAATATAGCGTTTTTGTTACCCTGTTTAAGTTTTGTTTTTTTATATGCAAAAACTTTTTCACAAGGCGGCAGTAAAGCCTTTATCTGATTGATAAGCTGATTATAAAGTATCATTACAGCTTTCTGTCCTTTTCAATATTATCATAATGCTTGCCGAGAAGCTCATAAATTTTACGTACAAGCTTCATATCAAGATTGAAAT
>JAIDJS010000154.1 GCA_029052085.1 Eubacterium sp. | reverse complement strand
AAAAAGATATTACAATAGAAATCAATCGTAAAACGTATTTTGATGTAATTTGGTAAAAATCACTGTTCCTTCCTTATTTTTCTTCGGTACTCTAACGGCGAGCAGCCCGTTGCCTTTTTAAAGCTTGAGGAAAAATACTGCTGGTCTGCATAATGAAGGGTATTTGCAATACTGCCGACACTCAAATTCGTATGCGTTAAATATGTTTTGGCAGCCTCAATTTTTTTATCAAGAAAATATTGATAAGGGGTTACCTTATATTTATTTTTAAAAACATGGATAACATAGTTTTTTGAATAATTTATCCCATTACATAAACGATCGAGGTTAAATGCACTTTCAACAGATTCATCAAGCTGCTTTCTGATAATATCGGGTAAATCCTCGTTATCCATAATAACTCTTTTTCTTATATAAATAAAAATATGCAAAAGGCTTATCGTAATTCTGTTTACCATAATATCGTAAGGCAGATCTTTTCTTGTTGTTTCAACGATTTCTTCAAAATACCTTTTAACAGCATTGCAGTTTTTAAACAGATAAACATCTTTCGGAAGATAGCAGTTGATTAGGCTTTCGGCAAAATCCCCGTTAAAAACAATCCAGAATTTATGCCACGGATTTTTTTGGTCAGCCGCATATTTGTGATACTTCCCCTTTCGCAGAAAAAACACGTCATTTTTCTCAGGAACTAAATGCTGATTTTCTATATCAAGGGTTCCTTTTCCATCTATAATAAACTCAAGAGCATTTAAATCGGAAACCTTTCTTTCAATTTTAAAGGTTTTATCACAATAGGTTTCGCCAACAATATCTATTTTCAGTGGCTCGTTTTCATCATACAGAGCCGAAAAAGTTTTAAACTTTTCAATCATAGTTATAATCCTAACATATTTCTTAATAATTCTTATTTATACAATACTTTATATGTGATATTTTAATAATATCCAAAAAAACAACTAATGTCAACCACAAAGGAGAACACAAAAATGATTATTTGCAAAGATAATATTTTTGTTCTTGAAACAAAGAACACACATTATGTATTCGGCGTTGATTCATTCGGATACAACCGCCATCTTCACTGGGGCAGAAAATGCGATACAAGCGATTATTTTATTAAAAATGTGCGTGAACAAAATTCTAATATATCCATGCTTGATGAATACAAACAGGAATACACCGCTTTCGGACAGACTGTTTACAGAGGAAGCGCCGTAAAGGCAGAATTTTCAGATGGCTGCCGTGATATTTTATTACAATATAACGGCTATGCTATTGACGGAAACACCCTCAGCCTAAGATTTTCAGACAAGGTTTATCCTTTCAGCGTTATCCTGAACTATACCGTTCGTGATGACAGCGATATTATTACAAGATGGACCACAATAGAAAACCATTCGGAACATTCCATCTTCTTTGAAAAGCTTTTCAGCGCAGAATTCAATCTTCCGTCGAAAAAGCCATACACCTTTAGAAACACAAACGGTGCCTGGGGAGGCGAAAATCTTGAAACAAAAAACACCCTTGAGGGCGGTTCTTTTGTAAGTGAAAGCAGAAGAGGAACTACCTCGCACAACCAATCGCCTTATTTCATTGCATCACAAAATGCAGATGAAAAAAGCGGCGATGTTTACTTTGGAATTCTTGCATACAGCGGAAATTTCAAGGTAATTGCCGAAAGAGATTTATTTCATTCAACAAGAATTATTATGGGAATAAGCGACTTTGATTTTAAATTTGAGCTTAAACCCGGCGAAACATTTGATACCCCGAAGGTATTCTGCGGATACACACAGGGCTTTGGCGAAATGTCAAGACAAATGAACAAATTTACTGTAAACCATGTTCTTCCGAAAAGCTTTAATAACAAGCTTCTTCCCGTTCTTTATAATTCATGGGAAGCAACTGAATTTGATGTAAACAGCGAAAATCAGACTGCACTTGCAGAAATTGCCGCAAAAATCGGCGTTGAGCTTTTCGTTATGGACGACGGGTGGTTCGGCAAGCGCAACAACGACAGGGCAGGACTCGGAGATTGGTTTGTTAACAAGGATAAATTCCCTGACGGACTTGACGGGCTTATCAACAGGGTAAACGAGCTCGGAATGGATTTCGGTATCTGGGTTGAGCCTGAAATGGTTAACAGAGACAGTGATTTATACAGAGCACATCCTGATTGGGCATATCATTTTGATACAAGATATTCAAATGAACTTCGCAATCAGCTTGTTCTTAATATGACAAAAGAAGAAGTTCAGGAATACATATTCAGCTGCCTTAACGATTTACTTACAAACCACAATATCAAATATATCAAATGGGATATGAACAGA
The DNA here is from genome assembly GCA_029052085.1 of Eubacterium sp. GTDB lineage: Bacteria > Bacillota > Clostridia > Oscillospirales > Acutalibacteraceae > Eubacterium_R. Next base: position 1,298 of record JAIDJS010000154.1, on the reverse strand, counting down.
CCGTTTTCCGAAGCAGGAGCAGAAAACCTTGACTGTCCGCAAATGCTTTGGTATCTCCATACAAAAGCGGTTTACGATATTGTTGACAGACTTAAGGAACTTCATCCCGATGTTTCTATTGAAAGCTGCGCTTCCGGCGGCGGACGTGCCGATTTAGGCGCTCTTTCACATTATGATATGGTTTGGACAAGTGATAATACAGACGGAATTGACCGAATGGTAATCCAGAAAGGCTTTACGCTTTTAAGACCTACAAAAGCAATGCGTGCGTGGGTAACGGATATTGCAGGCATTAACAAGCCCTGCTCACTTGATTTCAGATTCAACATTGCAATGCAGGGCTCGCTCGGTATCGGAGGAAACTTAACAAAGTATTCCGAAGAAGACCTTGAAATCTGCAAAAAAAATATTGCTCTTTATAAGGATATCAGGAAGCTTGTTCAGTTTGGCAATCTTTACAGAATTATGGATATTGATGAGGATGAAATTCTCTTCAATCAGTATGTAAACGAGGATAAAACAAGAAGCGTTGCATTTATTGCAGCAAACGGAACAAGGTTTTACAAAAAGAGCGTTCCTATGCTTTTTGACGGTCTTGATGAAAACAAGCGCTATTCATTAACACTCGGAAACGAAACATACGAAAAAAGCGGAGCATTCCTTATGAATGTCGGTATTGAGCTTGAGGTAAGAGGTGTTGATTACAACAAAATAATAATCATCAACGAGGTTTAATTATATGATAAATATAATGTTTAAAAAAAGATTTCTGAAAAGCAGCGATTTTACCAACATCAATATTAAAAATGAGGATGCAATCTATTTTTTAAACACTGGAGCTTCAGATGCGATTATCATTCAAAGCAGCGGACATTACGCAATGATAGATGCTGCAGAGGACAATGATAATCCACGAGGCTTCGACAACCTTGAATACAAGGGGTATGAAGAAGAAATTCTGAAATGGCTGAAGAAAAACATAGCCGATGAAAGCGGAAAAGTTCATTTTGATTTTGTTCTCGGAACACATGCACATTCCGATCACATCGGCGGATTTGACACAATTATCAACGATGAGAACATTTTCATAGATAAGGCATATTTAAAAGAATATCACAGTGAATCCATCAATGATTATGAGGTTGATAAATGGGATAATCAGGAAGTTTATGACCAAATGGTTGAAGCGCTGAAAAGAAAATCTGTTCCTATTATTTCGAAAATCAGTTCTGAGCCTTTTTCTTTCGGAAACTTTACCCTTACAATACTGAACACAGAATACGAGGATGGAAGCAGAA
>JAIDJS010000153.1 GCA_029052085.1 Eubacterium sp. | reverse complement strand
AGACAACCCTCAAATATATTAAATCTTTGGCGAGATTTAATATATTCCGAAATAATGTATCACAACTACATTACACGGTTTTCAGTTGCCTTATTTTGCCTATTTCATTTTAGGTTAAATAAACCCATACTGTCAAGCCTTATTTTGTAGTAACGGCTTGGCTTTTTTATTTTAAAATTTAATATCAAAAAAATTTCGCTTGACTATGCAATTATATTGTTTGAGAAAATATAGTGAGCTTCCAATTAAGGAAACTCACTACCTGGTGGAAGAGGGTGGATTCGAACCACCGAAGCTGAAAAGCGACAGATTTACAGTCTGTTCCCTTTGGCCGCTCGGGAACTCTTCCTCATTATGGAGCTGGTGAACGGACTCGAACCCCTGACCTGCTGATTACAAATCAGCTGCTCTACCAACTGAGCTACACCAGCATTTCTCAATGCCTAGATAATATATCATATCTTTATCGCATAGTCAAGCATTTTTTTTAAATTCTTACCATTTTTTTATTTATTGCATATAATAATTTGAGGTGATTATCATATGTGCGGAATAGCAGGATTATTATCAGCGAACATAGATTTAAGAGAAAGGCTGCCGCTTATTGAAAATATGAGCCAAAGCCTTAAAATGAGAGGACCGGACGGAAAAGGAGCGTTTATTAAGCCATACGCTGCCCTTATTCATCGTCGCCTTTCCGTTATAGATCCCGAAAAAGGAAAACAGCCGATGCAGTTCGGGAAATACACGATTGTTTATAACGGAGAAATTTACAATACTGAGGAACTCAGAAATGAGCTGAAAGCTCTTGGATATGAATTTAAAACACATTGCGATACAGAGGTTATACTTAAAGCATACCACAAATGGAAGGAGAAAGCCTGCAGAAAGCTTAACGGAATTTTTGCCTTTGCCGTCTGGGATGATGAAGAAAAAGAGCTGTTTTTATGCAGGGACAGAATCGGTGTTAAGCCGCTTTACTATTCTGAAAAAGATGGTTTGTTTGCTTTTGCAAGCAGAATAAAAACACTTCTTCTTGTACCTGAAATAACAAGCGAGGTAGATCAAGAAGGACTGAATGAAATATTTATGCTTGGTCCTGCCAAAACAATAGGCACAGCTGTTTTTAAAGACATAAACGAACTTCCGCCTGCTTCCTATATGGTTTACAGCAAGGAAAAACACGTTATCAGGGAATATTGGAAGCTTGAAGCGACGGAGCATAAAGAAAGCGAAAAAGAAACGATTGAACATACGCGATACCTTGTTAAGGATGCAATTGAACGGCAGCTTGTTTCAGATGTTCCGCTTTGCACATTTTTAAGCGGCGGGCTTGATTCATCAATCATAAGCCGTGTGGCAAGTGATTATTACAAAGCAAACGGAAGCACACTGAACACCTATTCCGTTGACTATATAGATAACGATAAATATTTTAAATCCAGTCTGTTTCAGCCGAATAAAGACAGTGATTTTATTGATATGATTTCCGATTATATCGGAAGCAGTCACCACAACATTATGCTGGATAACAAGGAGGTTGCAAAGGTACTTATAGAAAGCACATACGCGCGTACTCTTCCCGGTTTTACGGATGTTGATTCTTCACTGCTTCTGTTCTGCAAAGAGGTTAAGAAAAAACACACCGTTGCTCTTTCGGGAGAATGTGCAGATGAAATCTTCGGCGGATATCCGTGGTATCACAACAAGGATATTCTGTTTGAAGAAACCTTTCCGTGGAGCAGGTCAACAGATGTCCGCAAAAGCATTCTGAAAGACGGATTGCTTCTGAACGGAGAGGAATACGTTCATCATCGCTATATTGAAACCGTTAATAAAACATCATACCTTGATACAGACAGCAAAACGGAAAAGCGAATGAGAGAGATGTTCCGCCTTAATCTGGATTGGTTTATGCAGACCTTGCTTGTTCGCAAGGATGTTATGAGTATGGAAAGCTCGCTAGAGGTGCGTGTTCCATTCTGCGATTACAGAATCGTTGAATATGCCTACAATATGCCGTGGAGTATTAAATCGCTTGACGGACGGGAAAAGGGTGTTTTGCGAAAGGCATTTGAGGATGTTTTGCCATATGAAATAACTTGGCGTAAGAAAAGCCCTTATCCGAAAACTCATAATCCTGTCTATTTCAAAGAGGTTTGCAAAATGGTTGATGCCGTGCTTTCGGATACATCAACACCGCTTTGCGAGATGCTGGACCTTGATGAAATCAAAAAGCTTATGGAAAATCCCGATGCTCTCAGTGCCCCGTGGTACGGACAGCTTATGAGAGGTCCGCAGGTGCTTGCATATATTGTTCAGATTTATTATTGGATTAAAGACAATGATGTTAAATTTATTTAATTATTTCAGACAGAAAAACTCCCTTTAACAAGGGAGTTTTTTTATAAATTATTGAATTACACTATTG
>JAIDJS010000152.1 GCA_029052085.1 Eubacterium sp. | reverse complement strand
ACTGGTGATTAATATGGCTTTGAAGAAAAATGATAAAATTGAATTATATATAGATGCTGTTACATCAGAGGGCAGCGGAATAGGCAGATATAACGGCTTTGCTGTTTTTGTTCGCGCAACGGTTCCCGGCGATAAAATCATTGCGCATATTATTAAGGTTTCAAAGAATTATGCAATCGGAATCATTGATGAACTATCAGAACCGTCTGCTCAAAGAATAAAAAGCGATTGCCCTGTTTCCGAAAAATGCGGCGGCTGCTCTTTTCGTGATATGACATATGCAGAAGAACTGAAATATAAGCTTGAAAGAGTGCAGGATGCAATCAGCAGAATAGGGCATATTGATTTTAAGGTTGAGAAAATAATCGGTGCTGATGAAATCAATCATTACCGCAATAAGGCGCAGTATCCTGTTTACATAGAAAATGGAAAATTAGCAGCAGGCTTTTATGCCTATAAAAGCCATCGGATTGTTCCATGCTGTGATTGTCTGCTTCAGCCTGATGAATTTGAAAAGGGTATCAAAGCCTTTGAAAAATGGGTTAAAAAGAATAATGTAACCTCATTTGATGAAAGAACGGGAAAGGGACTTTTAAGGCATATTTATTTCCGCAAAGCGTTTGGAACAGGAGATATGATGGTCTGTGCCGTTATCAACGGAAAGGATATTCCCGATAAGGATTATCTTGTATCCGAGCTTCAAAGCGCGTTTGAGAATTTAAAAAGTGTGGTTATCAATATCAATAAGGAAAAAACAAATGTTATTCTTGGCAATCAAACAAGAACAATTTGGGGAAGTGATAACATAACGGATGTTCTGCTCGGCAAAAAGTTTGTTATTTCTCCTCAAAGCTTTTATCAGGTGAATCATAATCAGTGTGAAAAGCTGTATTCTCTGGTTGCCGAATATGCTGATTTGCATTCAATTGAAACCGTTGTTGATATGTATTGCGGTGCAGGCACAATTGGGCTTACGCTTGCTGATCAATGCAAGCATCTTGTTGGTATTGAAATTGTGCCGTCTGCAATTGAAAATGCAAAGGAAAACGCAAGGATAAATGATATTCATAATGCGGATTTTATTTGTGCAGATGCGTTTGACGGTGCAAAGGAAATGGAGAAAAAAGGATTAAAGGCGGATTTGGTAATTGTTGATCCGCCCAGAAAGGGCTGTCAGAAAGAGCTTTTTGATGTTATCGAAAATATGGGTGCAAAGCGTATTGTTTATGTCTCGTGCGACAGTGCAACCCTTGCCCGTGACCTTGCAATTTTAAAGGATAAGGGCTATATATTAAAAAATCTTACCGCTGTTGATATGTTTCCCCGCACTCCGCACGTAGAATGTGTTGCAAAAATCGTTAAGGAATAATTGAAGATGGAGAATATGAAACATTTTGCAGTTATTGATACGGAAACAAACTGGCGCAACGAGGTAATGTCTATCGGGGTTGTGATTGCGGATTGTGAAACATTCAAACCTGTTGATATGAAATACTATATTC
>JAIDJS010000151.1 GCA_029052085.1 Eubacterium sp. | reverse complement strand
CTATAGTATTATTAAAACGGGGGGCAGCCAATGGCTGCCCCCGAAAGTTTCAGCTATAGGTTATTGTAATTCATTATTTCCATTTCTGTATGATTGATGGGTTATCAAAAATTTCATCAAGTTTTTCCATAAACGGAACACAATCGCCGTAATCAAGAGCACGATGATCTATAGCAATTGTAATCGGAAGTATGGAACGGATTTCGATGTTTTCATTTCCGTTTTCATCCACCTTAACAACAGGACGTCTTTGAATTGCATTGATTGCAAAAGCCGTAGTCTGAGGCGGAATGATTTCAAGAAGAAAGCAGGCACCCTTCTGTTCCCTGTAAATGGAACCGAGATTTGTAATTGTCGTTGTTCCCTGTTCGATATCATGCCTTGTTAATCTATCCTCAACAGGAATGGAATAATACTCTTTTTTCTCATTTCCCGAAAGATTGCTTACTCTGTGAGGACCGGGCATCTTTGAGCCAAACAGCTTATTAAGCGCTCCGATAATATTTCCCTTTTTAAGACCCTCAAGGGTATAATTAAGGGAAACCTGATACATAGCTTCATCCATAATCGAGTTATTTGCTCGGCGAATTGTATCTTTAATCTGAGCAGTAAATTCAGTTAAGGATTTATTTTCCATATCGTGAAGATTAACCGTCATCATCTCGCCTGACTTTAAAATCATCGGCATGGAAATATCTATATTATCATTATAGTTAAGCGTTCCTCTTACAAGCTTTCTTTTGAAATTCAAGGTACAGTTCATTTTCGGAGCCGCCTTAAGTCCTTCACAGATAACCTTCATTACTGCAGTGTTAACGGTTATCTTATCTTCCTTGTTTTCTATTGACGCATTCATTTTTTTAAGTTCTGCAAGAAATTCCGTAACATCAGCTTCATAGCCCATTGCAGTATGCGGAATTTGCTCCCAGCTTTCACAGGTCATATTAGATACGATTTTTCTTGCAATTCCAAAATATTCTTTTTTATATACAGCCATTTTTCATTTCTCCTTTAACGGCAAATTTTTGATTTGCCATTATCATAATGCGTTTGCCCAAAAATCTCAATCAACTTTGATTTACATAGCTGTCAACCCTTGGTTGACATAAAAAATGCCCGTTTTTAAGCCAAAAACGGGCATTTTTGCTTACTTTATTTTTATTGTTACACAAATGATGTAGAATATAGGAATTGTTAAAAATAAAATCCACATCGGATGCCAGAGATTTGCAAAAAAACCAAGTATAAGATAAACAAGCGTTACAAAAACAGGATAACAGAATATAACCGGCTTTTTCTTTTCAAAAGCAATTATTCCGGTATAAAAAAGAGGAATTGTTAAAAGCACAAGCCAGCCTGTTATCCATCCTCTGACACCAAAGCACGAGCCGATAACTGCATATAAAGCTACCATCCAGATAGGATAGGAAATAAAAAACCAACCTCTTTTTTTATGAGTTTTCGGTTCCTTATGCTCCTGTTTCTCTATGAAAATAATTTTTGTTTCGGGCTTATCATCCGAAGCTGTGTTTTCGGCTTTTGCTTCATCATTGTCTGAAGCTTCCTTACTGTCTGCTTCTTCTGTTTCGCCGCATTTCAAAATAGTATCAACAGACACGCCGTAAAGCTCGGAAAGTTTTAAAAGGTTTTCTGTATCCGGCATTGCATAGCCCTGTTCCCATTTGGAAATAGACTGCCTTGAAAGCCCCAGTTGTTCACCAAGCTTTTCCTGACTTAAATGATTTTGTATTCTGAGTTCTTTTAAATAGTCCCCCTGTTTAATAGACACGCAAATCCCTCCTATCATATGAATCAGCACGCTGAACTTTTTACATTTTAACACACAGAGATTTTAACATCAATAAAAAATTATTTTTTGGGTAATAAAACCGTAACCGTTGTTCCTTCGTTTTCTTTGCTTTCAAGCTTAACTGAACCGCCCAGATATTCTGCGCTGTGCTTGACAATAGCAAGACCGAGTCCTGTTCCTCCGGTTTGCTTGGAGCGCGATTTATCAACTCTGAAAAACCGTTCAAAAATCCGGCCCTGCGCGCTTTCGGGAATTCCGATTCCCGTATCACGAACCACAAGCGTAATTTCATTTTCATTATTTGTAACAGAAACAAACACACTGCCACCATCAACATTATATCTTATTGCATTTTCAACAAGATTGTAAACAAGCTCTTCAAGCAGCGATTTTGAAGCGCGGATAAATGCCTCATTGCCATCAGTAAAAATGCTGATATTTCTTTTTTGTGCTTCAACAGAAAGTGCCTCAACACACGAGGAGGCAATCGCATTTAAATCCACTGTATCAACAATAGGCTTAAAATCATACTCCTCCAGCTGAGAAAGCTGAATAATATCATGGGTTAAATTTATAAGTCTTTGCGATTCCTTATAAATAATTCCGCCGAAGCGAGCAGCATCCTCCGGGCTTACCTGCGTATTTTCAAGAATTTCGCCATACCCCGAAATCGCAGTAAGCGGCGTTTTTAATTCGTGTGAAAGATTAGCAGTAAACTGCTTTGCAAGATTTTCGAGCCTTGCTTTTTTATCAAGCTGCGTTTTAATCTTTTCCGCAAAAGGCTTCAGTTCATCATAGGGACAATTTTCATCAACATGCTTTAAATCCTCGCCCATTTTTTCAATCGGCTTAACAATCTTTTTTGTTAATATATGGGCAGTAACCAGTGCAATGGCTGTTATTACAAAAAGCGAAATGAAAAACTGAAAGCTGTATTTTCCAAGAAGATGAAGCAATTTTTGAAGCCCAACCTCTCCTGTTGCAACAAAAACCGTACAGATAATCAGCACTGTTGTAACGGATGAGCATAATGCCACAAGCATTGTTTTAGAAAAAATTTTGCTTACCAGACTATTTTCCAAGCTTATACCCCACATTTCTGATTGTTTCAATCAAGCTTCCGCTTTTGCCGAGTTTTTTCCTAAGGGTAAGAATATGGCTGTCAACCGTGCGTGTTTCACTTTCGCTGTTATAGCCCCAAACCGTATTCAAAAGCTGTTCTCTTGTAACAGCAATTCCCCTGTTCAGCATAAGATATTTTAAAATTTCGAATTCCTTAAAGGTTAATTCGATTTCATCGTTACAGGAATACACCTTATGCTTTTTATCATCAAGCGTAATTGTTTCATATTCATAAACCAGTCTGCTGTCCTTCTTCTGGGTTCGACGAAGAAGTGCCTTTATACGGGAAAGAAAAATCATAACGGAAAAAGGCTTTGTTATGTAATCATCAGCGCCGCAGTCAAGCCCTTTGACATAATCCATTTCCGAATCCTTTGCGGTAACCATAATGATAGGCATATCCCTGTAATCGGAATTTTTCCTAAGCTTTTTCGTAATTGTAAGCCCATCCTCTGCAGGAAGCATAACATCAATAACAAGCAAATCGGGCTTTCTTCTTTCCAGTGCGGAATAAAAGCTTTTAGGCTCGGCAAAGCCTTCTACCTCATAGCCGTTTCCCGAAACAGCATACATTTCAAGCTCTCTTACGCTTTCATCATCCTCAAGAATATAAATCAAGGACATACGCCCTGCCTCCTTTTTCACATCAAATCAAAAACCAATTAAATACAGTTTAGCCTAAAATTAAAAACCAAGCAAGTGAAAAAATGAATAACATCTTTTCACTTGCTTATATTAAATCAGTTCAGAGAATATTTTTCAAGATAAGAATCAAGTTTTACTATAAAATCTTCATCATTTTCTTTAACATCGCTTACATAAGAATGAACATTATAATCGCCGCTCTTAATTTCAATCATGGACAGAGCAAGATCACAGCAGTGATCGGCAATATGTTCAATCGCACTTACTATATCAAGATACGGCAGTCCCTGCTCAACAGTGCATTCGCCGTTATCAATTCTTTGCATATGGCGCAGTTTCAGTTCTTTTTTCAGCTTATCAATAACATCCTCAAGGGGCTGAACCTTTCTTGCAAGATTAACATCATTGAGCTTGAATGCCTCATTTGTAACCGAAACAATCTTTGTTGCAGCAGCAATCATAACCGACAATTCATATTTTGCCTGATCGGAAAGGTTAACCTTCTTCTTATTCATTGCTTTTCTTGCGGTTAAAATATCTTCGCTGTAGTCACTTATCTGTTCAAAATTTTCTATTGCATGATGAAGTACAAAAATATTTTTACTGTCTACATCAGAAAGATCCATCGAACTTATTTTAATAAGATAGGTTTCAAGAAGATCCTCGTATTTATCCGATTTCTCTTCATTCTTTGTAATCAATTCTGCCTTTTCATCCGTATAGTTTTTAACAACCGACAGAGCGCAAAGCGCCGTTTCTTCAACCATATCTGCCATTTTTATTGTAACCTCACGGCATTTTTCAACAGCAAATGCAGGGCTGATAAGCAATCTGTCATCAATAAGAGGCTGCTTTTTCTTTTCTTCCTGTTCACCTCTGATGGTTTTAACCGCAAGAGTTTCAAGCTGCTTTGTAAACGGAAGAAGAATAACCGTTGAGAACACCTTAAACGCGGTGTTTAAAATAGCAATCTGAACAGAAGAAATCGAATTGTCCATAAATGCGAAATCCACAATATAATCCACACCATAGAATAACGCACCTGTTACAACCACACCGATAATATTGAAATAAAGATAGATAAACGCAGCACGCTTCGCATTTTTACCTGTTCCCACAGAAGAAATAAGAACCGGAACACAGGAGCCGATATTCTGACCGAGAATAATCGGAATAGCTGCACCGAAGCTTACACCGCCGGAAAGCGCAAGAGCCTGAAGAATACCGATAGATGCACTTGAAGATTGAACAACCGCAGCAAGAAGTGTACCTGCAATAATACCGACAACAGGGTTGCTGAAGGTCAGCATAAGAGAGGTAAAGTTTTCATCCTCTGCCAGACCGGACATAGAATCGCTCATAAGCGTCATACCCATCATCAGAACAGAGAATCCCATAATAATGCCGCCGATATTCTTTCTTTTTTCTTTCTTGCTGAACATCAGAACAAACACGCTGATAATTGCAAGAACAGGCGCAAAAGATGACGGCTTCAAAAGGCTTATAATAAGACTTTCGCCGTTTATCTGTGTTAACGATAAAATCCAGCCTGTAACAGTAGTTCCGATATTAGCGCCCATAATTACGCCAATTGCACGGGAAAGCTGCATAATTCCCGAATTAACAAAGCCGACAACCATTACGGTTACAGCAGAAGATGACTGAATAACAGCCGTTACAACAGCACCTAAAAGAACACCTTTATACGTTCTGTCTGTCATTTTTTCAAGTATCTGTTCCAGCTTACCGCCGGAAAGCTTTTCTAACTGGTCGCCCATAAAGCTCATTCCGTAAAGGAAAAGAGCAATTCCTCCAAGCAGCGATATAATTGAGAAAATATCCATTTTTCTACCTCGTTTATTCTTCCTCTTAAAATTTATAAATCATTATTTGCCAATTCGATTTTATAGATTATATGAATTTCGTTAAAAAAATATTGTTTTTATGTCAAATCTATGTCAAATCACAAGTTGTCATATAAATTTATTTGTGATATACTTATTAATCCCCTAAAAACTATCCCCCTTGAGTAAATATATCCAATTATATAAATAAGGAGTGAAAATTATGGGCTGGGTTCCCGTTAAAAGTGATATAAAGGTTCCGATATGGAAAAACATTCTTTATGCTTTTAAAATCTTATATTCCTGCAGTAAATCCTATATGGTATGGCACATCATCGATTTATTGAGCTACACCCTTTTCAACAGCTTTTTCAGGGGCATTTTATTCTTAAAGGTACTATTGGGAATTATAGAAAAAAATATGGATTTCACCTACTACATTAAAAACCTTGTTTTATTTCTTTTATGCGGATTATTCTATGAGTTCATATCCGTATACAGCGATTACAAAACACTTGTAGGCGAAAAGAAAATGCTTAAAGCACTGAATAACAGAATTTTTAAAAAAGCAGCCGAGGTTGATATAAGCTGTTATGAAGATCCCGTTTTTTATGACAAATACCAAAGAGCATCTGAAATTTTAACAGGAGGATATTTTTCTGCATATGCGTATGCCGTTTCCTCCGTTATAAGCAACCTGATTGCATTCATATCTGTTATAAGTATCGTTGCATCCATTCATTTTACATATCTGCTTTTCCTTTTGCCGATTGCCCTTGTATTTTTAATTGAGGTTGCAAAAAGCAAAGTTGTTTATAAAAGAGATTTCAGTATGACAACAAACAACCGCATTAAGGCATATACGCAGCGCATTGTTTTTCTAAGAGATTATGCAAAGGATATCAGAACATCAAATATTTTCTCTGTTATTCTCAGCCGATTTAACAAGGCAGTTACATCCAATATTAAAATACTGAAAAGCTATGGTGTAAAGCTATTCATATTCAGTATGGTAAGCTCTCTTTTCGGCGAATTCATTCCGATTATAGGAACATATGCCTTTGCAGGCTATCAGTTTATTTACACAAACTCACTGTCTGTTTCCGGTTTCTCGGTTGTTCTTTCATCAATATATTCTGTTCGCTCTACAACGGAAATGATGGCAAACGAATTTGCCGAGCTTTCGGCAGTTGCACTTTATTTTCAGAATCTTCGTGAATTTTTTGAATATGAAAGCAAGGTTGTTTCCGGAGAAAAGGAACCTGAGGAATTTGAAAGCCTTGAATTCAAAAATGTTTATTTCAAATATCCGTCTGCCGAAAAATATTCACTGCAAAATGTCAATATTAAAATAGAAAAAGGACAGACGGTTGCCGTTGTCGGCGTTAACGGTGCAGGAAAAACAACATTTGTTAAGCTTCTGCTCAGATTTTATGATGTAACAAGCGGCGAAATTCTTTATAACGGAATAAACATCAAAGAATACAAGCTTGAAAGCTTACGGTTAAAGTTTGCAACCGTTTTTCAGGATTACAAAACCTTTGCACTTTCCGTAAATGAAAACATCATGTGCAGAAACTGCAGTAATGAGGATAAGCTTACTGCTGAAAAGGCACTTAAGCAAAGCGGCGTTTACGATAAAATACGAACTTTGAAAAACGGCGCAGACACAGTGCTTACAAGGGAATTTGATGAAAACGGAGCGGGACTTTCAGGCGGAGAGGCACAGAAAACAGCAGTTGCAAGAATGTTTGCAAGCGGTTTTGATGTTGCAATTCTTGATGAGCCATCCTCTGCCCTTGACCCGATTGCAGAATATAAAATGTATGAAACCCTTATTCAGGCAACAAAGAATAAGACCGTTATTTACATATCACACAGACTTTCCAGCGCCGTACTTTCAGACAATATTTTTGTTCTTGGAAACGGCACGGTTATTGAAAGCGGAGCGCACAACGAATTGATGGCTGGCAACGGGGAATACGCAAAAATGTTTAATCTTCAGGCATCCAGCTATAAAAAAAGGGAGGGAGAAGATTATGAAGAAAACTGAGCATTCAATCTTTTCCAACATCTTTTTCTTCCTTGGAATTTTATTCAGAATATCCCCTGCCCTTGTAATCGGAGAATGCCTTTGGAAAATAATGCTTTCCCTGCCTACAAGATTGGTTGCCGTTCTTGGAATTAAATATGTTATTGATATTGCAACAGGCCATGATGATAAAACCAAAATCGTTTATGCTGTTCTTATCATTGCGGCAGTAATCATTATAAGCAGAATATTAAGCTGGCTTTACAGAGAATTTTACTGGAACACAGCAAAGGAAAAAACACAAAAGGGACTAAGTGAAAAATTTTACGAAAAAGCCAGACAGCTTGACCTTGAAGCATATGACAATCCGCACTTTTACAACAGCTTTATCCTTGCAATAGAAGCATCCGCAGGAAGCTTTCAGGGAATTCTGAACATGGTCAGCGGTTATGTTTCCGAACTCATTTCGCTTATTACAATCGGAGCAATCATTCTTACAATAGATCCCATATGCCTTCTCATCATTCTTGCAACCATCATCATATTCACACCGATAAGCAGAAAAATCGGCACGCTTCAATCACAGAGAAGAATAGACAACAATCGGCTCCACCGCAGAGCAGATTATTTTGCAAGAATTTTCTATTTACAGGATTACGCAAAAGAGGTAAGAATGAACGGCATCAAATCGCTGCTTATTGAACGGTACAATGATGCAGCAGACGATGTTATCGAAAACCAGAGAAAATATGTTAAAAAGATAGACACAATGTACTTTTTTCAGGAAAGCGGCGTTCAGATTATCGGCTTTATGTTTATTCTGCCGCTTTATCTCGGATACTGCGTGCTTAAATCGCACACCCTTTCAGCAGGCGATTTTGTTGCCACCTTTAACGGCGCGGCAAATATTGCAAGCGCATTTGCATTTTTAACCATTCATGTTACAAGGAATTTCTCAGAGCAATCCAGAATGATTGAAAAGTACAGAGAATTTCTCAAGGAAAAAAGCAGAATTAAAGACGGCAAGCATACAGCAGACAACAGCGTTGCGGAGGAAATAGAGCTAAAAAACGTTTCCTTTACATACCCGGGAAACAGCGAACCAACGCTGAAAAACATCAGCTTGACCTTAAAGCCAAAGGAAAAGATTGCCCTTGTCGGCTACAACGGTGCAGGAAAAACAACACTTACAAACCTGTTACTGCGACTTTATGATGTTACTGACGGCGAAATTCTGATAGGCGGAAGAAATATAAAAGACGAAACAGATGCTTCCCACAGAAACCGCTTTTCAGCAGTGTTTCAGGATTTTCAGATTTTCTCTGCCTCGCTTGGAGAAAACGTTGCATTAGATATAAATCCAAATAAAAAAGAAGCTGAAAAAGCACTTAAACACGCAGGCTTTACAAAGGAAATGAAAAACGCAACGGACACCGAACTGCTGCGTGAATTTGATGATAACGGCACAATACTTTCAGGCGGAGAGGCACAAAAGGTAGCCGTTTCAAGAGCATTTTATAAGAAATGCCCTTATGTAATAATGGATGAACCGTCTGCAAACCTTGATCCCGTTGCAGAATACAATCTCAACAAAGCAATGATGGAGGCAGCGGAAAACAAAACCGTTATATTTATTTCTCACAGGCTTTCAACAACCAGAAACGCAGATAAAATTTATGTTTTGGAAAACGGAATCATCGTTGAAAGCGGAACACACAGCGAGCTTATGAACAAAAACGGGAAGTATGCCTATATGTTTCATTTACAGGCAGAGAAATATCAAAAAGCATAACCCAAAACAATACTGCAAATTGGAAAAATTACAGAAAAGAGTTGATATAATGAAGAAAAGAAAACAGATGTCTGAAGCCTTCTTAACAGGCGCTCTTTTAGCCATTGTCGGCGGATTTCTTGACGCATATACTTATATATGCCGAGGGGCAGTCTTTGCAAATGCACAAACAGGGAACATTGTTTTGATGGGAATCAAGCTTTCCGAAGGAAATTTTTCCGATGCCGGGCAATATATAATTCCGATAATTGCATTCATTGCAGGAATCCTGATTTCGGAAACAATCAAAGGAATTTTCAGAAAAAACAGCTTTCTGCACTGGAGGCAGATTATTCTTGCTTTTGAAATCATAATTCTTGTGCTTTCTGCCTTTCTTCCGTCAAACAGGGCAAATAACCTTATAACCAATACCCTTGTTTCTTTTGTTTGCTCGCTTCAGGTTCAAAGCTTTCGGAAAATAAACGGAAATTCAATAGCAACAACAATGTGCACAGGAAATTTAAGAAGCGCAACCGAACTGCTTTTCAGTTTTTTCACTTCAAAAAACAAAGAAAGCTTAAACCGATCGCTTCAGTATTTCGGAATCATTCTGTTCTTTATAACAGGTGCGGCAATCGGTGCTGCGGCAACAAGCATTTTAGACATAAAAGCGGTTTTGTTTGCCGCTTTCGGATTATTAGTTGTATTCTTTATTTTGTTTAAAACGGGAGAGAAAGCAAATGAAGAAATCTAAAAAAGCGAAACAAAAAGCAAATATCTGAAGCCCCTGTTCATTCGCTTATTGTATCGCTCTCTAATATATCAGGATATTTTTATTCAGCCGCTTCTTTCCCCGCTTAAAGCTTTTTCTTTTTCCACCTGCACAGTGTGTGCAGGTGGTTGTCTTTGTTGCATACACAATAAAAAATGGAGGTACTGTAAGTTAAACAGTACCTCCTTTGATATTTTAAAACATATAATTTACGTGGAAAAGTATTACTTTTTAATCACTTTTACCAGCTTCAGTTCAAATGGTCTGAATTCTAATACTTCATCAATACTAACAATTTTATCTTCCATAACATCCGTAACGCCTGACACCTCATATCCGTCAAAGCTTACAGTGCATTTCTGATTACTGTCACTGCAGTTATACAGACGCAAAACGGCGCCGGCTTTATCATCAGAGATTTTTACGGATTCCAGAATGATATTATCATTATCACAGATAAATGGTGCAAAAGTATCCAAATCGCCAATACCATTTACATCAACAAGCTCATTATTAACCTGATAAGCATATTTGTATGTATCAGAAGACAGCTTGCCGCCGTGTGTATATACTGCAAGCTTTAAGGTATGCACACCCTGATCAACATTTGTTCCGGGACCTCTGAGCGGACTTCGGATAAGGTCAATATCTATCACACTGCCCTTACATCTGTAGCCGTACTTGCAGTCATTGATTATGGAAATTCCGTATTTATCATCACTGATATCAACAAATTTCTGCCCTGAAACCTCATACTGTGCTTTTTCAACACTGTTGTTTTCTGTTGTAGCACGCTTAATATGACCAAAGGGAACATTGAAGCTGCATTCATCGCTTATTACAGTAACAGGGAATTCCACACGCATCATCTTATTTTTCTGATGGCAGTCAATCGTCAGATTCATTTCAAGAAGTTCACTGTTCTGCATAAGAACATAACTGCATTTGATTGTACTTGCACCAAGCTTGAACTCTGCGGTTGCAGATGCACAGGCTCCGTCAAGCTTTGTTTCAAAGGCTGTACATTTTGCATCTGTTCGGCTTTTCTGATAATTTACCGGACGGATATCCCAACAATCCCCCATATCTGTATAGCTTGAAAACACACCCATTTTTCTGCCGCGCTGCACAAACTCACGATTGAGTGTTTTATCAAACAGAGAAATGATACATCCGTTTTCAAACTGAACATACAATTTTTCGTTTTCGATTGTATTGTTGGTTGCTTTAACAGTAAAATTCTCAGCCTTTTTCATCTGCGATACCGGAGCAAAACCCATTGCAGGCACATCAGTATAATACCAATTGCCATTCATTTTGAAAATACCACTTTGTGCAAACGAATTCAGATTCAGCAATCCCTTGCCGAAAAGCTGATTTGACAGATTTTTTATTCCCTCATTAAGACGGGCAAGGATTTTTTCGTACCTTTCAACGCTTTCATCATACACTCTGTCAATTGATGAACCGGGAAGAATATCGTGGAACTGGTACAGCAAAACCTCTTTCCAGAGTTGTTCAAGCTCTGTACTTGAAATTGGAACATCTATATCGCGTTCTTCTGCAAGAAGCATAAGGTATTCGTAATTCTTAAGCGCAAATTCGCATTTACGATTATACTTTTTATTTTTGCTCTGCGTTGTATAGGTTCCCTGATGCCTTTCAAGATACAGCTCGCCAACATGCGTTGGATAATCGGTTTTTCCGTCATCAAGAATGTTAAAGCTATCTAGTGCCTTTTTAGGGGTTACCTTCGGCATATACGCAAGATCATTGAATCTGTGCATACGCTCAATATGCTCATATCCCGGTCCTGCACCGCCGTCACCTATGCCGTAAAGCATCATTGCATTGTTGCTGATGGCCCTTTCCTGATAATTTTTTTCTCCGAATGTAAGACGAGTTCCTTTAACAGGTCCGTTATATGTATCGTCAGGCAGCATATGGGCAAACACCTCTGAACCATCAGGTGACTGCCATTTAAAGGTATGATAAGGAAACTTATTTACCGTGTTCCAGCTCATTTTCTGGGTAAGGAAATACGGCACACCTGCAAGCTTCATAACCTGCGGCAAGCAGGTAGAATAACCGAAGCTGTCAGGCAGCCAAAGAATTTTCATGTCCTGTCCGAATTCCTCTCGAAAGAACTTTTTACCGTAATAAAACTGCCTTATCAGACTTTCACCGCTGATGAGGTTTGAATCCATCTCAACCCATGTTGCGCCTTGAACATCCCAGTTCGGCGTTTTGGCGGCCGCAAGAACACGCTTATAAATCTGCGGATAATCCTCCTTTATCCAATCATAAAGCTGAGCCTGTGATGCACCGAAAATATAATCCGGATATTTTTCAATATTATGAAGCTGTGTGCTGAAGGTTCGTGCGCCCTTACGCTTGCTTTCGCGGATAGGCCACTTCCATGCAAGATCAAGATGTGCATGACCTACTGCAAAATATTCAAACGGATTGCCATTGTTTTTCTGTGCAAGCAAGGGTGCAATATTTTTGCGTATCTCGGCAGCCTTTTCATCCGTTATATTTTTATATGATGACAGCAGTTCCCTGCACATTCCGAAAATATTCTCCGCATACGCATTATGATTTGTATCATAAACAGAGATCAACACCTGTAAATCATAGGCAAGCGCACGGATATTTTCATTGCATACGGCAATACAGGCTTCTTCGATGGCTGCTTTATGTTTCAGATTGCCGAACAAATCATTTGCTGCGGCATCCACCCAGAAATCAACAACACCGTTTTCTGAAAAATCGTCAACTACCCGTTTAACGGGAAAACCAAGTGAATATTCAAATTCAGAAGCTGAGCAGGTAATGGACTGAACCGCCGTGCCGTCAGCCTTACATATTAAGCCTTCTCCGCCGAGGTTTAAAAGATATACTGCTTTTTTACTGTCAACACCACCGGGTACACTGCCAGTGATATGAAACCATGCACAGTCAAAATTATGCTCTGCCCACACATCACCAACCTTGATATTTTCTATTTTTCTGCCTGAAAAACGTTCCTCAAACTTCAAAGGTTCACTGCTTACATAAGCAGCCTCTATATTCAGCTGAGCAACAGGGGTATAGGACTTCTCAAATAAAAAGTCAATCATAGCATCAATACGCTCTCGGTCTATAATTTTTGAAATATTTATTCCGTTTTCCTTATGGCTCGTACGGATACGGTCTATTTTATCGGTTATATTAAATATGTTTTGTGTAAATGTTTTTTTCATGGCGCAATGGATTAAGCTTCACTATTTATCAAGCTTAATCAACCTCCGTTTTATTTTACAATCATAATATCATAAAAAAACATTACTGACAATAGACAATACATCATTCTTCTTTAGCAAAAACAAAATGCGCTGTAACAATAATGCACCCCAAAAGTCGGATAACTTTTGGAGTGCATATCAGATACTTTTTATCTATTTATTAATTGCTGTGTTAATAATACCAATAATCACTGTAATTACACCAAACAAAATGAAAATACCACTAAGTCCTATTGCCGGCTGCAGGGCTGATACAAGCAATAGAGCTAAAGCACCGCCTGTCGGAATACCTGTTAAAAGTGCTGCACAGCGGTTTGCTTTGCTGTTGTTTTCACAAGGAGTAAACAGATTATGAATCACATCTATCAACGCAATAAGACCGCAGCAAATACTTATCATCATAAAAACAACATTTGCAATAACAGCAATACCGCTTACTGTCTGAATAATTAAATCGCCTGTGAATCTGCTGATTGTATAAGCTGATAAAAACGGCAGAACAATCCACAAAGCGCCCATTCCAATCATATAAAACGGATATATTGCTTTGCTATCCGGTGCTTTTTTTGACTTAACAAGGAATGTTAAAAATGCAAGAATGCCGGCAACAAGAAGTAAAGCCTTCATCAGAAAATCCCTTAACGGATCGCCCAAAAGCATTACAATATTATATGTACCTGCAGTTTGTTTTACAAATGGAATATAATAATGAACTGAAATAATCGTTACAGAAGATAATATAACTGAGGTTAAGAAATAAACAGCTAACGAGCCTGTTTTGTTTGCAGTTTTCATTCTGTATCCTCCTTTGTATTTATTGCATTATCATCTGATACAGTGCGTGTATCTATAGTAGTTTTTACTGATTTAAGAAGACTCAGCTCATTGCTGTAAGGCACATCCTCTGTTGCAGTAAAAATCATAATTCCGCCAAGATTGTTTTCAATGGCATATGCAGTTTTATCCATTATCATTTGTGTGCCTGAAAACCACATACCATCACGATAATTCTGAAATCTGTCGGCAGGAGTATAGGCAGGGTCATCGAAATTAATCCAAATTCCGCCGCCGTCATCAGGTCTTGCATAAAACGGAAGTCCTAAATTTATCTGTTCAGGTTTGAAGCCTTTGTTCAGAAAATACTGCACAGGCTGAACGGCACCGCTTGCAAAAGAGCTGTGATTGCCGTTTTCATCGCACAAGTCGTAACTCATAATCTCAATCTGATCAAGTGCATTTATTGCATCCTCTTCCATATAAAAATTCCACGGACTTACTGCGCAGGACAGAAGAAGAT
>JAIDJS010000150.1 GCA_029052085.1 Eubacterium sp. | reverse complement strand
ATATGTGTAAAATAGACAGACGGCTTGTAATTCTCACATCATAAATATCATTCAGCTTATTGAAATCATAATTTGTGCTTATAATCGTTGGCTTTTTCTTTAAAATTCTTGTATTGACAATATTATAAATGCAGGATATAGAATAGGAATTTACAAATTCCGTTCCCAGATCATCAATAATAAGCAAATCGGTATTTAATACATCATGTTCATTATAAAGATTCTTCTCTGTTCTTCCGAAATGCTCATTCTGCAAATCCGAAAGAATATTCTGGCTTGTTCCGTAAACAACAGAAAAGCCCTTGTTTATTGCAACATTCGCAATGGCAAGGCTTAAATGCGTTTTGCCCAACCCTGTTTTGCCCATAAAAATCAGATTAGGCGAATGTTCATTGAACGTCTGTGCATAAATACGGCAGTTTTCAAGAATTCTTTCTGCCTTTTCTCTTGGAGAAATTCCATTATCCATAGCACTTTCGGGATAATACCGAACATCAAAGGTTTCAAACGTGCAATCATCAAGAGGCGCAATATTCCTTAAGACAATCCTTTCATTTTCCTTTAGAATTTCCTTATGGCAGGAGCACATACGATTGTTGAAATATCCCGTATCCTTGCATATAGGGCATATATACTGTTCTGCAAGCGCATCGGTACTGTAGCCGTTTGCCAAAAGAATCTCTTCTCTTTTTCTCTGAAGTGCAAGGCTTGCTGCTTCAAGCTTTTTGATTTCAGCTTCGTTATTATCCTTATTAAAAAAACACTTTGAAATGGAAATTCCGATTGCAGAAAGCTTTGACTGAATCTCATCCACTTCAGGAAGCTTGCTGAGAATCTCTGCTTTTCTGATGTTGGCATCAAGCACCGCTTTTTCCCGCCTGCGCTCTAATATATTGATTGCCTTTTGATAGGCAGAACTGTTATAAGCCATAATTTATCCTCTTAAAACTTAATATCTGTATTATTTCTTGCATTTTTCATAATTTCATCTAAATCAAACGATGGGGTACCCTGCACCCGTTCATTCCGATAACTTTTCTTGCTTGGCTGTTCTGCCTTGCTCTTTTCAAATGCTTTGTTCTCGTTTTCAACATCGGAAAGAGTTTTGAGACCTTTCTTTTTCCAGGACTTAAGAATTTTATCAACATACGGAAGTGACGGAGATGCCGTATTTTCCCTCATCTGCTCTATTGCAGCAGCAATCATATCAAAGCTGAAATCATTACTCCATCCAAGCACCATTTCACCCTGCCTGATCGTCGGCTTCTTATGCTCAACGCCTGCAAGCACAGCAATTTCCTTCCAAAGCTTATTGCTTTTTTCAAGCTGCATCAGCTTTTCCTCTGCCGCCTCCATGGTATCAATTCCGTCATCAAGCCAATTCTGTGCAATTTTCAAAACATAGGCAATACCCTTTGCTCTGCTGTTTTCCTTTTCGTTAACACTACGCCAATATTGCAGAATCATCAATACAATTTCGGATTTCAAGCCATAAAAATCCACCATATTAACAAGCATTTCACGCTCATTATGACTAAGTGTTCTGCCAAGCACAACCTGAGATTCATTTAGCAAATCGGCAATTTCTTCATTCTCCTGTGCTGCATCAACAATATCCTTTGGTGTTAATGCAGGAGCCGTTATCTGAATTTTTTTTGATGGCTTTTCAGCCGCCGTGACCTCCTGAATCGGAGCAGAAATGGGCTTTGCTTCCATTCCGTCTGCAGTAACCGCACCCTCTTCAATCCAGAATTCCATGATTTCCTCTGCATCAGATGAGGTTATTCCAAGCTTTTTTGCAATTTCAGCAGAAGAGCTTTTTCCATTTGTACTTAAAATAATAAGAAGTGCTTTAAGCTGATATTCACTTGCAAGCCTTATGTATTTATCCGCAACAGCAAGAGGCACATTGAACGCCCCATTTGCCCAAATACCGCCTATCGGCACAATACTGTAATCCATTAACATTCCTCTTCTTTCATAAGCCGGCAAATTCCGGAGAAATGCGGTTCAACGCAATCCTTTGTCCATCGTCAGCTTAAGTTTCATTTTAACAAAAAAAACATAATATGTAAACAGATAAATTTTAGAATTCATTATAAAGAAAATCAAAGTAAAAATAAAAAACAAAAAAGCTTTAAAAAAATTCAATTTAGGTATTGACAAATGGTTCGTTTTTGATTATAATTTGCATTGCAACTTGCGGATTTAGCTCATCCGGTAGAGCGCCACCTTGCCAAGGTGGAGGTGGCGAGTTCGAGTCTCGTAATC
>JAIDJS010000015.1 GCA_029052085.1 Eubacterium sp. | reverse complement strand
TATGAAAAATATTCTGATGTTGTTATTGTCTGTGATCCTCAGTCGGTTGATGATACTGTTATAAGCATTGTAGGTCTTTCAAATAAATAAAATTAAGGGTTGAATATTGATATAATTTTATGTTATTATAATGAATAATATTTTTATAAAGAAATCGGAGGAATTTAAATGAACGAATACGGCTCAAAATTTGTTAAAGAAGGTTTAACCTTTGATGATGTTTTGCTTATACCTGCAGAAAGCAATGTTCTGCCGAATGCAGTTGATTTGTCAACCAATCTTACAAAGGATATTAAACTTAATATTCCTCTTATGACTTCTGCTATGGATACCGTAACGGAATCAAATATGGCTATTGCCATTGCAAGAGAAGGTGGTATCGGTGTTATTCATAAGAATATGACAATTGAAGATCAGGCAACAGAGGTTGACAAGGTTAAAAGATCCGAAAACGGCGTTATTACAAATCCTTTTTTCCTTTCGCCTGAAAATACGGCTCTTGATGCTGAAAAGCTTATGCGAAAATATAAAATCAGCGGTGTTCCGATCTGCGAGGCTGACGGTACATTGGTTGGTATACTTACAAACCGTGATATGAGATTTATGACAGATTATGATGTTAGAATTGCAACGGTTATGACTCCGAAGGATAAGCTTGTTACAGCTATGGCAGGTACAACGCTTGATGAAGCCAAAAAGGTTCTTATGGCTTCAAAGGTTGAAAAGCTTCCTCTTGTTGATAAGAACGGAAGACTTACAGGTCTTGTTACAATCAAGGATATTGAAAAAAGCGTTAAGTATCCAAATACAGCAAGAGATAAAGAGGGCAGACTCCTTTGCGCTGCTGCTCTCGGTGTTACGGCTGATCTTCTTGATCGTGCTAAGGCACTTGCCGATGCACAGGTAGATGCGTTTATTCTGGATTCAGCCCACGGCCATTCCGAAAATATTATCAAGGCTGTTGCAAGAGTGAAGGAAGCATTCCCTCAGATTTCTCTTATAGCAGGAAATGTTGCAACTGCTGAGGGAACAGAGGCTCTTATTAAGGCAGGCGCAGATGCTGTTAAGGTTGGTATCGGTCCCGGCTCTATCTGTACAACCCGTGTTGTTGCAGGTATCGGTGTACCTCAGATTACTGCTATTTATGATTCTGCTGAAATGGCTGATAAATACGGAATTCCGGTTATTGCTGACGGCGGTATCAAATACAGCGGTGAAATCGTTAAGGCAATTGCAGCAGGCGGAAGCGTTGTTATGGTTGGCTCTCTTGTTGCAGGTTGTGAGGAATCTCCCGGAGAAACGGAAATCTATCAGGGAAGACAGTTTAAGGTTTATCGCGGTATGGGTTCTCTCGGTGCAATGAACAAGGGATCGGCAGATCGTTATTTCCAGAACGGCACAAAGAAGTTTGTTCCGGAAGGTGTTGAGGGCCGTGTTCCTTATAAGGGACCTGTAAGTGATACTGTTTATCAGATGATGGGCGGTCTTCGTTCGGGTATGGGCTATGTCGGATGCCATAATATTCAGGAACTCAGAACAAATGCAAGATTTATTAAGATTACGGGTGCAGGTCTTGTTGAAAGCCATCCGCATGATGTTCATATTACGAAAGAGGCTCCAAACTACTCCGGAAGCAGACAGGATTAATTTGTAATATAATACAGATTTTTAAAGCATTAAATGGCAGTATAAAAAAACACTACCATTTAATGCTTTTTTGTGTTATGATAACAATGAGGTTGATTTTATGGCTGATGAAAAATCTAAACGGCGTGAACGGCTTCATGCCCGCTGGATAAAGTTTAAACGATTTTTAAAGCGGAATATGACACCGACCTGGGCAAAGCATTTCAGCTATCAGGTTATATCCTTTTTTATTTCCGTTTTTATGGTTATCGGCGTAGCTGAATATGCCGTTACCAGAAGCTATGATGAAAGGAAGCTGAGTTTTGTGAAGGGCTTTACCATAACAGCACATACCGGTGCGTTTGATACAGATGAAAACAGTGTGGAATTCATTGATGCTGCATTAAGGAATCATGTTGAGGTTATTGAGCTTGATGTAAGACAAAGACCAAACGGAACGCTTGTTATGAATCATGATATTGTTATTACAAATAATGATGGTGTTGAGCTTTCAAAGGCATTGGAGAAGCTTAAAGGAACGGATATAAGAATTAATCTGGATATCAAGGAAACAAGAACGCTTAATGCGCTCCATGATATGCTGGTTGAATATAATCTTTACGGCAATGCGTTTTTAAC
Source organism: Eubacterium sp. (assembly GCA_029052085.1). GTDB lineage: Bacteria > Bacillota > Clostridia > Oscillospirales > Acutalibacteraceae > Eubacterium_R. The sequence goes on along the minus strand of JAIDJS010000015.1, from coordinate 7,749 downwards.
CGGTATTGAGGCTTCTGATGTGAAAGCCGTTAAACATTCAACCTGCTCTGATTTGGATTATTATTTGAATATGCAGCCGTCAAGGTGGCGTATTTTTTCTGAGGATTATCAGAAAAAGATTTTAAAAACGCTTGAAGAAACAGGAGCAATTGGTATAAACTGCAATTTCAAGTATGCGGGCGGTCAGCTTTCAGGTCTGCTTCATAAGAATGGCTATAAGCTTTCTGTGTGGACTGTTAACAGAACAAAGGATATGAAGCGCTGTCTGGTTCTTAAGCCTGATAATATTACAACAAAGCAATATGATTTGCTTCTTTCTACAATAAATAATTGGGGTTAATTTATGAATAACGAGGAATATATTAAGGCAATAGAATTGCGTACCTCAAGGAGAAGCTATAAAAGTGTTCCGCTTGATGAAAGCACGAAATCGAATATTAAAGATATGGTTGATTATGTCAATCGGAAAGCCAATCTTAATTTTATATTCATTGAAAATGCTTCCCCGGCTTTCAGCCTTTTTTCGGGAAGATTTTCTGCTATTGCTGTTTGCGGGGCAGATACGGCGGATGCGCGCGAGAAATGCGGTTATTATGGTGAAACAATCGTTCTTCAATGCGTGTATCATGGTCTTGGAACCTGCTGGGTATCCGGAACTTATAATGAAAATACTGTATTAAATATGATTAATTTGCCGGAAAAGACCCGCCTTTATTGTGTTATAGCAATCGGTTTTGCAAATCCGAAGAAAAGCCTTTTGGAAACGGTTATGTATAAAGCAACACATAAAAACAGTAAGCCTTATCAAAAGATGTTTGAGGTGTGCGATAAAAAGCTGCCGAATCATTTTGAATATGCAATGCAGCTTGTTGAAAAAGCACCAAGTGCAGTAAATCGCCGTCCTGTAAGCTTCAGGTATGAAAATGGTGTTGTTTCGGCATCGGTTGATGAGCCGTATTCAGATAAAAGTATTGATTTCGGAATTGCCCAACTGCATTTTCAGCTTGGTGCATCGGCAATGGGAATCAAAGGGGAATGGATAAACGGAGTATTTATAGAGGATAAAAACAAAGTTTTGAAATTTCCTAAAGTAAGCAACGAAAATACAGACTCAAATAATTTAAAAGGGGATTTGGAAAATGAGTAAAGCAAAAAAGTGGAGCAAAGGTAAAATAGCAGGTGTAGTTATATTGTGTATTGCAGTTTTTTTAGCAGTTCTGATTGCAGTGGGTATGACCGTATTTAATAAGGTTTACTGCGAAACAAAGCAGTATAACGTTATAAGTATTTCTGATGTTACGGACAGAGATGCAACGCTTATTGCCCACAGAGGCTTCAGCGCTGTAGCACCTGAAAATACTGCTCCTGCGTTTATAGAAGCAGGTCTTGCCGGCTTCAGCGGTGCAGAATGTGATGTTTATCGTACAAAGGACGGCGTATGGGTTGTTCAGCATGATATGCATACTTACAGAATGATGGATAAATCATCCTTTGTTGAAAAAGTTACATATGAACAGCTTAAAACCTATATAACAGACAATGGCTCCAATATCGGAAATTATCCGGAATTAAGAATATGCTCTTTGGATGAATATCTGGGCATTTGCCAGCAGTATAATATGACACCTGTTATTGAGCTTAAAGGAGCTAATAATACAGAGCATTATGATGAAATTATTGCAAGTGTTGAAAGTTACGGGCTTTCCGATAAGGCAGTTTACATTTCATTCCATATTGAAAATCTTAAAGCTATGAGAGAGATTTCCGATGCGCCACTTTATTATCTTGCAAGTGTAATTGATGATGATGCAATCAATGATGCTCTTGCACTCGGCGGTAAATGCGGAATTGATTTTGACGGCAGAAAAGAAGAGAACACACAAGAAATAATTAAAGAATGTCAGGATAAGGGGCTTCTTATGGGGGCTTGGACAATTGATAAGGCGGAAGACCTTAATCGTTTGCTTGACTGGGGTGTAACTCTTATTACAACAAATGCAATCAAGCCATAATATTGAAATTAAATAAGCTGAAATGAAAAGAGCAGTTTTTACTGCTCTTTTGTTTTACAGTTAACCGCAGAAGAGCAGATCTCTGTCTGATTGAAGTATAATTTTAAAAAAGTTAGCTTTAACTAATGCTTTTTATGATTGAATGTGCGGAATAATTGTGATATAATAAAAAGTGTATGTATATATATCACAAAGAAAGGATGTAAGTTAATGAAGCTGAAATCATTTAAAAAAGGTATTCATCCTTATGAAGGCAAAGAGCTTTCAAAGGATTCACCTATTCAGATTATTAATGCTTCTGCAACAATGGTTTATCCGCTTTCCCAGCATATAGGTGCTCCTGCCAAGGCTGTTGTAGCTAAGGGTGACAGAGTGCTTAAGGGTCAGCTTATCGCTGAGGCAGATGGTCTTATTTCTTCCCCTGTTTACAGTTCTGTATCAGGAACTGTTAAGGCTATTGAAAAAAGAATTGTTGCAAGCGGTATTAAGGTTGATTGCATTGTAATTGAAAACGACAATATGGACGAGGCGGCAGAAGGCTTCGGAGAAAGCAGAAATCTTGAAGATTTGACTGCTAAGGATATTGCCGATATCATTACAAAAGCCGGTATTGTCGGACTTGGCGGTGCCGGATTCCCAACAGGCGTTAAGCTTATGCCTAAAAATGCGCAGGAGATAGATACTTTGATTATTAATGGTTCCGAGTGTGAGCCTTATCTTACTTCTGATTATCGTCTTATGCTTGAAAGAGGTGCGGAAATCGTTAAAGGTATTGAAGCAGCTCTTAAGCTTTTGCCGAATGCAAAGGCTGTTATCGGTATTGAAAATAATAAGCCCGATGCTATTCAGGCAATGGAAAAGAATACTGCAGGTAAGGATAATATTTCTGTTTGCCCGCTTAAAACCAAGTATCCGCAGGGTGGTGAAAGGCAGTTGATTTTCGCTGTTACAGGCAGAAAAATCAATTCAAAAATGCTTCCTGCCGATAAGAATGTAGTTGTTGTAAATACTGCAACCTGTTATGCGGTTTATGAAGCAGTATGCAAGAATATGCCGTTAATTCATAAGGTTGTTACAATTACCGGCGAAGGTGTTAATACGCCCTGCAATCTTGATGTTCCTCTTGGCATCAGCCATGGAGAAATGCTTGAAGCTGCAGGCGGTGCGAAAGAAAATGTTGTTAAATTCATCTCAGGCGGTCCTATGATGGGTATGGCTATGAGCAGTCTTGATGTTCCTGTTGTTAAAACATCTTCATCCATTCTTGCTTTTACAGAGGATGATGTTGCTGTTCTTCCAGAATCGGCTTGTATCCATTGCGGTAAATGTATGACGGTATGTCCGCAGCAGCTTGTTCCCCAGATGCTTGTTAAAGCAGTTAAAACAAATAACTTTGAAAAATTTGATGCGCTCGGCGGAATGGAATGTATTGAATGCGGCTGCTGCTCCTATATTTGTCCTGCAAAAATTCCGCTTACACAGCGTTTTAAGTATGGTAAAGCCAAAGTTCGTGAAATGAATGCTAAAAATTAAGGGAAGGAAGGGATTAAATTATGTATAATGTTTCGGTATCTCCTCATGTGAGATCTCAGAATACAACAAAAGCAATTATGCGTGATGTAGCTATTGCACTTATTCCTACTCTTGCTTTTGGTGTTTATCGTTTTGGTTTAAGAGCATTGCTGGTAATTGCACTCTGCGTTGTTACCTGTGTTCTCAGTGAAGCTGTTTTTGAGCTTCTTTCTAAAAAGTCTGTAACTGTTTTTGATTACAGTGCGCTTGTTACAGGTCTTATTCTCGCTGTAAATCTTCCTGCAACAGTTCCGTGGTGGATTCCTGTTATAGGCGGTGTGTTTGCAATTATTGTTGTAAAGATGCTTTTCGGCGGCTTGGGTCAGAACTTTATGAACCCTGCTCTTGCTGCAAGATGCTTCCTGCTTATTTCATTCGCAGGTATTATGAATCAATTTAATGTTGATGGTGTTGCAGGTGCTACACCTCTTGCTCTTGTTGAACAGTCAGCAGCTGATGAAAGCGTTGTTGTTCCCGATATGCTTAAGCTTTTCCTCGGTATCCATGATGGCTGCATCGGCGAGGTTTCGGCTCTTGCTATTTTAATCGGCGGTATTTACTTAATTGCCAAAAAGGTTATTTCAGCAAGAATCCCTCTTATCTACATAGGTTCAACAGTTGTATTTATAGCAGCGATTACGCTTATTAAGGGCGATACATTGACTGCTTCATACTTACTTGGTCATGTACTTACAGGCGGTCTTCTTGTTGGTGCATTCTTTATGGCAACAGATTATGTTACAAGTCCGATAACTGTTTGGGGACAGATTGTTTACGGTATTGTTCTCGGTCTTTTAACAGCACTGTTCAGATGTATCGGTTCATCGGCAGAGGGTGTATCCTATGCAATCATAATCGGCAACCTTCTTGTTCCGATTATTGAAAAGATTACAGTTCCAAAGCCTTTCGGCTGCATTAAAGCGAAAGGAGAAAAGAAATAATGGCTGAAAAAAAATCAAGTATTATTAAAAATACAATCGTTATTTTTATTGTAACCTTAGTTGCAGTTGCTTTGCTGGCAGTTGTTAATCAGGTTACAAATGGTCATATCGAAGAGTCTCAGATTGCTGCTGAGGCAGCTTCACTTTCTGCTGCTTACACTGAAGCAAAGGAATTTGCGCAGGTAGACGGCAAGGATGCAATGATTGAAAAATCAACCGAGCTTCTTGAAAGTGCCGATATTCAGAAATGTACAATCAATAATGTTCTTGCTGCGCAGGATGCCAGCGGAAATTTGATAGGCTATGCCATTTCCGCTACTACGCAGAATGGTTACGGCGCAGATCTCCAGATTGCGATAGGTATTACCAAGGATGGTACAATAGCCGGATTTGATGTTGTTTCTAATAATGAAACTCCCGGATTTGGTGCGAACTGTACAAGTCCTGCATTTACTTCTCAGTTTAAGGGTAAGAGCGCTGCCGGAAAAATTTCCTTTAATAAATCAGGTGCAACATCAGACAGCGAAATTGATGTTATCAGCGGTGCTACAATTACAACCAATGCTATAACAGAGGCAGTAAACGGTGCAATTGTATTCTTCCAGGAAAACTTTAATGGTGGTTTTGATGCAGCTCCGGCTGTTGATCCTATGGAGCAGGCACTTCCGGGTGCTGACCTCGGCGCATTAAAAGATGTTGCTGTTGTTAACGGAGAGGGTGAGAATTACACCGTTAATGAGGTTAAGGAGGATGCAAGCGGCTATATCGTTACCGTAACTGCTCATAATGGTTATGACGGCGATCTTCAGATTGCGCTTGGTATCGGCAAGGATGGTATCATTAAAGGCTATTCCGTTCTTGTATGCAATGAAACTCCCGGCCTTGGCTCTCAGTGTAAAGAAGAACCGTTTGCTCTTCAGTTTGCAGGCTTAAAGGCTGAAACGGTTAAGTTTGTTCCGTCTGGTGCAAATGCTGCAAATAACGAAATTGATGCGATTGCAGCTGCAACCATAACAACAAATGCGGCAGTAACTGCTGTAAATGGTGCAATTGATTACTATAACGCACAGCTGAAAGGAGAGTGAGATTAAATGAAAGCCATTTTAGAAAGACTTTATAACGGTATTATTAAAGAAAACCCCGTGCTTGTTCTTATGCTTGGTATGTGTCCCACTCTTGCAGTAACAACAAGTGCGAAAAACGGTCTTGGAATGGGACTTGCAACAATGGCAGTTCTTATTATGTCTAATCTTTTGATTTCTCTTTTAAGAAAGGTTATTCCCAATGGTGTTCGAGTTCCTGTTTACATTATTATTATAGCTTCATTTGTAACGATAATTGAAATGCTTATGCATGCCTATGTAACATCTCTTTACGAAAGCCTTGGAATTTATATTCCTTTGATTGTAGTAAACTGCATTATTCTGGGCAGAGCAGAGCAGTACGCTTCAAAGAACGGTCCGATTCTTTCTATATTCGATGGTGTTGGTATCGGACTTGGATTTACTGTTGCGCTTACAATTATCGGTATGGTAAGAGAGCTTATCGGCAGCGGAACCTTGTTCGGTCTTCAGATTATGCCTGAAAAATACGAGCCGGTTTCCATCTTCGTATTGGCTCCGGGTGCATTCTTCGTGCTTTCCATTATCTGTGCACTTCAGAATAAATTTAAAGCTAAGGGTGCAAATCGCCATGTTAAGGGCAATAGTGTCTGCAGCGGAAACTGTGCTGAATGCCCTTCAGCAGAAGCAGAAGGAAAAACAGCAAAAGGGGAGGTTAAGGAATAATGGTTAAAACTTTATTTTTAGTGCTGATTACAACTGCACTTATAAACAATGTTGTATTAAGCCAGTTCCTTGGCATATGCCCGTTTATCGGTGTTTCAAAAAACACAAAAACGGCTGCCGGTATGGGCGGTGCAGTTGTTTTTGTAATTACCCTTTCCTCAGCAGTTGCAAGCTTGCTTTATACTTTTGTGCTTGAAAAGCTTCACTTAACTTATCTTAATACAATTGTATTTATTATGGTAATTGCTTTCCTTGTTCAGTTGGTTGAACTTTTCCTTAAGAAAGCAGTTCCGTCCCTTTATAAAAGCCTTGGTGTATACCTTCCTTTGATTACAACAAACTGCGCGGTTCTTGGTACAGCTCTTACAAATGTACAGGCTGAAAATGATTTTGTTACAAGCGTTGTAACAGGTCTCGGAACGGCAGTAGGTTTCTGTATTGCTATTGTAATTATGGCAGGTGTGCGTGAAAAAACGGAGAATAATAACTTCCCGAAATCATTCAGAGGTACACCGGCAGTTCTTATGACTGCATGCCTTATGTCAATTGCCTTTTATGGCTTTACGGCATTTGCTTAATAGGAGGCGCGTATGGATTTTAAACAGATTATAATTGCAATCGCTGTTTTATGCGGTATCAGCCTTGTTATCGGTATTGTGCTCAGCATTGCTGAAAAGGTATTTCATGTTGACGTTAATGAAAGGGAAATTCTGATTCGTGAAGAGCTTCCGGGAAGCAATTGCGGCGGATGCGGATATGCAGGCTGTGACAGCTGTGCAAAAGCTATTGCTGAGGGTAAGGCACCTGTTTCTGCCTGTCCTGTCGGCGGAACAGCGGTTGCTAAAAAAATCGGAGCCATTATGGGCGAAGAAGTCGGAGAGGTTGAACGCAAGGCAGCATTTGTTAAATGCAGCGGCAGCTGTGATGCTAAGAAAACAGATTATAATTACTATGGTGTAAAAACCTGTGGCTATGCGGCAGGTATGCCTGATTCAAGCCACTTTTCATGTAAACACGGCTGTCTTGGCTATGGTTCCTGTGCAGACGTATGCGATGTTGGTGCAATCAAAGTAGTAGACGGCAAGGCTGTTGTTGATGAAAGCCTTTGCATTGCCTGCGGAAAATGTGTGAAGGTTTGCCCTCATCATCTTATTGAAATTGTTCCTGCCGGAACACATTACAGAGTTCAGTGCTCTTCAACCTCAAAGGGCAAGGATGTTATAAATGCCTGCTCCTCCGGTTGTATCGGCTGCAGCATCTGTGCTAAGAATTGTCCGAATGATGCAATTGTTTTTGAAAATAATATTGCAAGAATTGATTATTCAAAATGCTCAAAATGCGGAGTCTGTGTTGAAAAGTGTCCAAGAAAAATTATTAAGGCATTTTAATTATTTATTGGTAAATTATTGACAATTCATTGATTTTGGTATATTATCT
>JAIDJS010000149.1 GCA_029052085.1 Eubacterium sp. | reverse complement strand
ATATTCCGTACCATTCTGAACATACTTTATGCCTGCAAGATTGCCGAAGCTATTGTAGTAATAATAAAATTCGGTTGCACCACGCTTTTCATACATCAGCTTATCGCCGACATACTGATAGGTAGTTTCTACATTACCAACCTTTTTATAGGAACGCAAGCCATCGGCATCATACTTATAGCTTGCCGTTGTACCATTGCCGCTCAGAGAGCTTAACTGCCTGCCGTTCCATTTTAAGGTATAGCCAAGATACGAGGTTGGATTTCCGATTGCATCATAGGTTATATTCTGACCATTATATGATGTAAGCAAATCCGTCCACGAGCTGTTACCATAATTATACACGATTGTTTCTGTTGGTGCAATACCATTTAAGCTTCCTGCCGTATACGGATAGATTGTTTTTTTGGTTATATTGCCGCCCTTATCGTATGTATAGGTAATGGTTTGATTTAAATATTTATTGTTTTCCCTTGTTAACTGCGAAAGGGCATCATATTCATACTTCAGATTTGCTGAATAATTTGTACCCGAATTTGTACCTTCAACACGTGTTCCCTGTTCAACCTGAACGATATTGCCCAGCTTATCATAATTATAGCGATACGCTGTATTATTAATAAACTCACACTTAAGCTTTGTTGTTCGGTATTTTTCGCTTGAATCTGTATTTCTTTCAGACAAATGATAAACGTAGTTTATCGTAACAGGCTTATCAAGGCTAAGCTCCATTTTACTATACCGGTTTAACGAATCGAATGTATACGTCTGTTTTCTGTTTGAGAACATTGTATATACATCCGGCAGATTATCTTTTCCGTAGCTGTAATACTGATACGGCGATATTGTACCTGCCGTTTGAACAATCTTTGATACATTATTATTCATATCATAGCTTTGTTCAACGGTATACACCCTTGAATTGGTGTTTGAATTTACACCCTGCTTATACACATTGGAGCGAATCAGCCTTCCCGTTGTATCGTAGGTATAGTAATAATTCAGCTTGTTTTCATAATCCTTATGCAGTAACAAAGGAACAGTCCTATGTGTTTTTGTATTACCAACACAAAAATATTCCCTATATTAACGAAAAAGAGGGTGAACTAAATCACCCTCTCCTTTTTTCCCTAACACGAGAAACCGTTCCCTGTGTTTTTTGCTTTGAGAAATTGCCATATTATTATTGCAATTACAAATGTCACAAATATGAAGACTGCTATAAAAACAAGAATTGTTCGTGTCGTTTGAGTTGTGCTAAAATCATAGATTATTGTTTCATTCCCGTCAGAATCTGTCTCAATCAGTTGTGAATAGGAAGACGCAAAAAAATTAAGAAATCCCATAGTGTTCTTTATGGTGTACCTATTCCCATTGACAATTTTTTCTTTTGAAAACACGACATGATTCCAGTATGAATTGTTATCAATAGTATCTTCTATTGTTCTCAACTCTATATTAGCACCCTTCGGATCAAACAAAGCAGCCACATCACTCCTAACAAAATAAATTATTAAGTTTATGCCATCCCATTGAACGCCAAAACTTTGATTACAATTAAAGACATAGCCATATTTGAATTCGCCAGTTACAGCATAAACAGATATAAAGTTATTTTCGGAGGTTTCCGAGCCTATTGCAATTAATCCACTATTGCTTACATCAAAGCAAACAATTGAATTTTTTTGTGGTTCATCAGATATCAGAGATAAGTTTATGTTAGATAAAAAAGTGTGTTGATCTTTAGAATTCATTTCGTTTGTTGAAAATCCTGTATTCATTGCAAAAGCATTCACGCCTCCATTCCAAACAGTCAAAGAAATAATAAATAAAATAAATAAAAGTTTTCTCCATTTCATATCTACCACTCCATTATCTTAACATAGATATCTTTCGCAACATCGAAAACATTAAATTGTGTTTCACCTAATGCTCTTGTTTCTCCCCATTCGACATGAAGTTCTCCACCAGCAGTTCCAAATCCAAAATTAGTTGTTGCGCCAAAATATATTTTTTCCATCTCAGTATCAGGAATAATGTTAAAATCACCTCCAGCATAGAAAGGCACCCCATATACCGGCACTCCCAAGGAACCACCTAACTGACACCCTGGCCCTTTTAACTTTTTAACATTTGGCGCATTTGTAACTGTTCGATAAGCTGAAATTGAAATAGATGGCGTTCCTCCAGTAATTCCTCCTGAATAGCTCCTATGAATTTCGACATTTCCCTTTGTGTCGATTGAGACACCCACTTGCAAATTAAAACTAAAAGCACTCGGAGAACCACTTACATTTATTCCACGAGAACAAGTTGCATTTACTGTAGATATGGATTTTTGAACTTTTTTTACCACTGGCTTAACAACATTCTTTGCAACCCATTTTATTGCATTTTTAATAATCCAATGTCCAGAAGAATCAAAATTATTTACCGGATTATTAGCAACATAAATAAACAGGTTATTTCCAAGCACTCCGGCCCCGCCGTCTGTAATAGTATCTGCATTAATAAACCTGCCAACCTGCGGGTTATAATATCTTGACTGGAGGTAATACATACCGATTTCGGAATCGTAGTAATATCCTCTGTATCGGATTGGGTTCACCAGACCGATATGATTTGCGTTCGTTATTTCTTTTCCGTTTATATCGGTTACCGAAATTACATTTCCCCATGTATCATAGGTATAATGGCACGCAAGGTTTCCGCTGCCCCAATACAAATCCTCTACATCGCCGCGCATATTGCAGACTGCATATACCATATATTCCGTTCCATTCTGAATATACTTTATGCCTGCAAGATTACCGAAGCTGTTGTAGTAATAATAGAACTCGGTTGTACCCCTTTTTTCATACATCAGCTTATCGCCGACATACTGATAGGTAGTTTCTACACCGTTTACCTTTTTATAGGAACGCAAGCCGTCTGCATCATACTTATAGCTTGCCGTTGTACCATTGCCGCTTAAAGAACTTAGCTGCCTGCCGTTCCATTTTAAGGTATAGCCAAGATACGAGGTTGGATTTCCGATTGCATCATATGCAATATTCTGCCCGTTATACGATGTCAGCAAATCCGTCCACGAGCTGTTACCATAATTATACACGATTGTCTGCGTTGGTGCAACACCATTTAAGCTTCCCGCCGTATACGGATAGATTATTTTTTTGGTTATATTGCCGCCCTTATCGTATGTATAGGTAATGGTTTGATTTAAATATTTATTGTTTTCCCTTGTTAACTGCGAAAGGGC
>JAIDJS010000148.1 GCA_029052085.1 Eubacterium sp. | reverse complement strand
AATTCTGCAGCGGCCTCAAGAAGTTTTCCGAATTTACTAACCTTATTGCATACAATGCAGGGATTCGGTGTTCCGCCGTTTTTGTATGTATCTATAAAATCTTTGATAACAGAATGTTTAAAATCTTCTTCGAAATCAAGAAGATGATAGGGTATGCCGATTTTATTGCAGATTGCTTCAGCATCCTTTAAATCGGTTTCCTTGCCGCAGTATAGCTTCATGGTTGCACCGATAGCTTCATATTCTTTTGTAATAATTCCTGCTGCAACCGAGCTGTCAACGCCGCCCGACAGAGCAATAAGTATCTTTTTCATATCGTATTCTTTGCCTCTATTGACTTGAACTATTAATTATAATAAAATAATTACACTGTTATTATACAACAATACATAAAAAAAATAAAGGAGTTTAATTATGCCATTCATCAATACGAACACAAATGTTGAAATTTCAAAGGAAAAGGAAATTGCGTTAAAAACAAGACTTGGAAAAGCAATAGAGCTTTTGGGAAAAAGTGAAAGCTGGCTTATGATTAGCTTTGAAGACAAATGCGCAATGTACTTTAAGGGAGAGGAAGCTCCGATGGCTTTTGTTGATATTTCTGTTTTCGGCAAGTCAACGGATGCGCAGTGCGCTGAAATGACCAAAGAGGTATGCAGAATTTTTGAAGAAGAGCTTTCCATACCTGCAGATAAGCTTTATGTAAAATATAATGGCTCAACGCAGTGGGGCTGGAATAATATGAATTTTTAGCGTATGAAAGTGAATCTTAAATTATTATGGGTTGTTCTGGCTTTTGTTTCCGTTGCTGTAATCAGTGTATCGCTTTTTTGCGATAATAATACAGACGATGCTTCTGAAAGCGAATCGCACAGTACTTCGGATACTTATACGAGTACAGAAGCAGAAAGTGTCAGTGAAATTACCGAGCCGCTTAAAATTGAAGTGATTCCGTTTAACGAAAACGAGCTTGTTTTTAAATTTACAGCGGATAATTTAGTTGATTGTTTCAATGCAACTTATAAGGCTGATAATAAACAGCCTTTTTTGAATCATATTGAAAGCTGGAGTTCTGATCTTGTAAGCAGTACAGCACACTCGGAGTTTGAAACATTCTGCTATCAAACGAAAAGAGACATAAATAATTATAATGATTCTACGATTTCGTTTTATGTTCCTAAGCAAAGCAATTCTCTTCAGTATGTTAAT
>JAIDJS010000147.1 GCA_029052085.1 Eubacterium sp. | reverse complement strand
GTTTTAAATAGGAATAAAAAAACTTCATATAATTCTCCGAAAATCAGTCATTAATGATATAGCCAACACCGAATTTGGTTTCAATAAAATCCGGCAGCCCTGCTGTTTCAAGCTTTTTACGCAATCGGCTCACATTAACCGTTAAGGTGTTTTCATCCACAAAGCTGTCTGTTTCCCAAAGTTGCTGCATCAGCTTTTCACGGCTTAATATTTTTCCTTTATTCTTCATAAGGCAAAGAAGGATTATATATTCATTTTTTGTAAGCGGTATTCTTTCATTATTAAAAACCAGCGTTGAGTCCTCTGTATTCAGCATAGCGCCCTTATGCTCAATCACAGAAACAGATGAAGAAAAATCATATGTTCTGCGAAGCACTGCCTGAATTTTTGCAACAAGCACGCTTTGATCAAACGGCTTTGCAATAAAATCATCAGCACCCATATTCATAGCCATAATAATATTCATATTATCGGAAGCAGAGGAAATAAAGATAACAGGCACCTTGGATACCTTTCTTATCTCACTGCACCAATGATAGCCGTTATAAAAAGGAAGCGAAATATCAAGAAGAATTAAATGCGGATTGAATTTTGAAAACGCAGAAAGAACATTTCTGAAGTCTTCAACATATCTTGCGTCTAAATCCCACATAGTAAGCTGTTTTTGTATTGCCTGCGCAATTCCCATATCATCTTCAACAATTAAAATACGATACATTATATGCCGTCTCCTTTTTATATTCGGCTATATTTTATCACATTAATGCGCTTTCTGCAATCTGATTACACAAATCCTCATAAGATATGCCCATTGCAGCCGCCTCCTGCGGAAGCAGACTGGACGGGGTCATCCCGGGAAGCGAATTTGCTTCAAGAAAATAAACATTATTTTTACAATCAACAATAAAATCAATTCTTGAATAGAATTTCAAATTAAGCATCTGATGTATTTTTTCAGCTTTTTGCTTAAGCTCCGCTGCAAGATGTTTCGGAATATCTGCCGGACAGATTTCATCTGTCAAATTCATCTGATACTTATTTTTATAATTATAAAATTCATTATTTTTCGGGATAATCTCAATAACAGGAAGGGCTTTATTATTTAGAATTCCAACTGAAAACTCCCTGCCGCAGATTTTTTCTTCTATAAGAATATCACTGTCATATTTCTTCGCTTCACAAATTGCCGTTTCATATTCATTTGAATTTTCAACCATTGAAATGCCGATACTGGAGCCGACACCAAGTGGTTTTACAACGCAAGGAAAATCAATCGAATGCTCCATTTCATTCAAACACCATTTTGCCGTTTTTATATTGCCGGCAGACACTAAAATTTTGGCTATATTTTTATCCATTGAAAGCAAACAGCCATTATAACCTGAACCTGTATATTTAATTTTATATAAATCAAGAACTGCCTGCAGCTTTCCGTTTTCTCCTATATCCCCATGCAATGCAAGAAAAACAATATCTGCCATTTTGCAGCATTGCAAAACATTTTTACCTATGTATGCTTCAATATCGGATGACTGCATTATATCAGGCACTTTTTCAGACACCGTATAATCTTCAATTTCATCAGAATCATCTGTAAAGAAGAATTCCTTTACATCATGAATTCCATAATATAAATCAAGAACAGCAACCTTGTTTCCTTTTGCAATCAACGCCTTTGCAATTCTTGATGCAGATGAAAGCGAAACATCCCTTTCAGGACTTAATCCCCCTGCCAAAACCAAAATATTCATATATATCACACCTTTCTTTATCAAAATTATATTTCATTTATTTGCAATTAAAACTGCAATATGTGCTTTACAATATGCAAATCGTGCTTTATAATCAAAATATGGATATAACTTACGAATTAGATGCCGAATATGGCAAAAGAGGATATTTAAAGGAAAATTACAGAGTATTCAATCTTAAAAATTTCTGCAGACAGGAATTTGAATTCCATTACCACGAATTTGAAAAGCTTGTTCTTTTTAAGAACGGAAAAGCATCTTACATAATTGAGGGCAAGGAATATGTGTTAAAGCCTAATGATATATTGCTTGTTTGCAGCGGAGATATTCACAAGCCTGTTATCAGCAATGATGAGGAATACGAACGAATTGTAATTTGGATAAAAAGCGATTATATAAAAAACAATCATTCGCTGTACAACTGCTTTGAAAAGGCAAAGGAAAACGGGCAGTATCTTTTAAGACTGCCCGAAAACTCAGCAAATGAAATATTTGATGCTGCAGAAAAATTCAACAATGAAAGCGACGGAGATTTCGGAGCAGAATTGATGAAGAACACCATTTTTATTCAGCTTATGATTATGCTGAACAGAGCTTGTGAAAAATATGACGATATACGAATTGAATACAAAAGCGATAAACAGACCGACAGCATTATTGAATACATAAATAAAAACCTTTTTGAAGATTTATCTGTTGAAAAAATAGCAAATGAATTTTTCATCAGCAGATACTATCTAATGCACAAGTTTAAGAAGATTACAGGGAAAACCATTTACTCTTATATTCAATCCAAAAGGCTTATTTATGCAGCAAATTTAATAGGAAAGGGTTATGCAGCCAAAACAGCCTGCTTTGAAAGCGGATTTAACAATTACTCTGTATTTCTTAAGGCATTTAAAAAGGAATTCGGCTGTGCGCCTACCGATTATAAGAAAAACGGCAATATGTAAAGCATAATCACTTTACATATTGCCGTTTAAAAATATATAATTAAATGGAATGTATAAGATTCGGAAGCTTAAATAAAGCTGTTGGAACACCACCTAAAATCTTGCACACACCCTTGAAGGTGCTTTCATCATCATTGAGAATCTGAAGAAGTCCCTCTGCCATTTTCGGACTGAACACACCCATAGACATTGAGATAAAGTTTCTTATCGGAATCTGCACCGCCATTGCCTGAAGCATAGCTCCATCACCATTTTCGGCACTTCCGAATTTGGTAATAACGCTTTTAATGAGTCTGCCGATCTTTCCGCCCCATTTTGTATGAGAAGCATCATCAAGGCAGTTATAAATTGTAATTTTAGCAGATGTATCTCTTTCTGCGGATGGAAGCTCCTGACCATAAACAGCAGCCCACTGCCTGCCGTTCATTTCAGCAATATCAGCCGTATAATACGCAGGAGCAGTTTCCTTATAATCAGGAATTTCAGCTTCAACAGTAGAATTAACATTAACAGCTGACGAAAGTCTGATATCTCGGCTTGAAGAACCTACTAAAATATCAAACTCACCTGTTTCCACATGCCAATCACCGATATTTGTATTATAATAAGCGAATGCACGCTTGCCAAGTGTAACAG
>JAIDJS010000146.1 GCA_029052085.1 Eubacterium sp. | reverse complement strand
TTCCATATCCGATCTATCTCAATGGTTCAAATCTTCTTAAGGATCTCGGTGGCTGCGGAGTAGGCGGCGGATTCGATCTTGTTGCTGATAAGGCAGACACATTTGTAACACTCTTCGGCTTCGTTTGGGATGTTGTAAAGGATAATGAGGATAATCTTGTTCGTCCGTTACTCAAGAATCTCATCGGCGATAACGAAACAATCAATAATGTTGTAGATCGTGTACTCGGTCTCAGCAAGGAAGAAGTTGTATTAACAATTATTAAGCTCTTCAATGGTCTTAAGTCAGACGGTCATGTTGCTGACTGGTCTAAGATTGAAGCAGCAATCAATACAACAAAGGTTAAATATCCTGCAGGTGTAACAGCTAAGGATATCGATAACCTTATCAATACAGTATCCAATGTTGTTGATGCTGTAGTACCTATGGTTCTTAAGAGCACAGGTTATAAATCATTACAGGCACTTGTTGCCGGTAAGCTTTACACTCCGGACTTAATCAACACAATCGCTCAGGCTCTCAAGGGTCTTGCTGAGAATAAGCAGGTAACTGATATCCTTGCTTATGTAGGCATTACTATGAATCCGGCTGATTATGATAAGACATGGAATGTAAAGGATGCAAACAGCTTCGCAAAAGCGCTTGCAGAACTCGTTAAACCATTCGATGTTGTAATAGATGCTCTCCTTAACGGCGGTTCAATCGTTGTTGCTGAAGGTATCCTTGGCGAAAACGCAATTACAATTGAAGGTGAAAACGGTTACATTAATGCAATCAAGCCATTACTTACAGTTCTTGGCTGCAACACAAATGGCATTAAGGATGGCCACGCAACTGTTGAAGCAATCCTTAAGTCACTCCTTGGCAGAGTAAATGAAATTCTTGCAAATCCTGTTGATGAAATTGTGGCTCTTGTTCCACAGCTTGTAAACTTCATCAATAAGGGCGGAATTCAGACCTTCATTGAAGAGCTTGTTTACCCTGTAACAAGAATTGCTGCTCCTGTTATGGCGTTACTTGATGAAGACGGCGATTTGTTCAGCTTCGCATTCAATATCGTTAAGGATCTTGATGCGGTTAAGAAGTATATCCCTGCTGAAGCAACTTGGGATAATATCCAGAACTACATCTTTGATATCCTCGCTAAGATTGATATCAATATTCCGATTAACGGTAAGAATTACAAGCTTCGTATTCCTGCTCTTGATCTCAAAGCTCTTGGCGGATGCGGAACAGGCAACGGCTTCGAGTACAATGCAAATAAGGCAGATGCAGTAATCATTGTTCTTAGATATGTATGGAACGTAGTTCAGACAAATAAGAACAGCTTCATCATCCCAATGCTTAAGTCCGTTCTTGGAAATAATTACAAGAACTTCGGTGAATACATTGAAAAGGCTCTTGCAAATAAAGATGATACAGTAATTAAGGCGATTGTAGATGTATTCAAGGGTCTTGATGCTTCAGCTCATAAGGCTGATTGGTCATTCCTTTACAAGAATTACAAGGCTACAAATGTTAAATATCCTGCAGGCGTAACAGCTAAGGATTTAGAGCAGGTAGTTGAAATCTTGTCAATTGCAGTTAATAATGCTCTTGAAATCTTCCTCGGCAAATCTCTTGATGATCTTGTTCCGGGTATGATTTACACAGATTCATTAGTTAACACAATTGCTAAGGCTATCGGTTCACTTAAGAACAATAAGGATCTTAAGGATATCTTCGCACTTCTCGGCGTTGACTTCTCAAAGGTTAACTACAACCAGAAGTGGCATGTAACGGATAAGAGAAGCTTTGCTAAGGCATTAGCTACAATTCTCAGTCCATTCAATAACTTACTTGCAGTTCTTCTTAACGCAGGCGAGTTCAATCTTGAGGGTATTATTGAATTAAGAGGTGCAAACGGCTACGAAAATGCTATCAAGCCATTACTTGATGTTCTTGGCTGCAAGACAGTAAGCGCAAGCAAGTATAAGAGCGATGCACTTAAGAATTCAAATAATCTCTTACTCAACATTCTCAATCCTCTCCTTGACAGAGTTGATGTAATCCTTGCAAATCCGATTGAAGAAGTTCTTGATCTTCTTCCTTCCATTGCAAACTTCATCAATAAGGGCGGTATTCAGAAATTCGTTGAAGAACTTATCTATCCTGTAACAAATCTTGTTAGCCCGATAGTTAAGTTAGTAACAAACGATAATGTATTTGATTTCGCATTGAAGCTTCTCAACAAGCTTGGTGTACTTGATGTTAACCTTTCTTGGAAGAATCTTCAGAATCAGATCATCCCACTTGTTAATACATTCTTAACTAACATTAAGATTAATGGCAAGTCTTATAAGATCACCGTTCCGAGTATCAACTGGGCTACTATGGCCGGTTGCGGTAAGGTTAGCGGAAACGCTATTGTTGCTAAAGACGGCGATGTTCTTCTTACACTTCTTAGATATATCTTCAAAGCTCTCGATGCGAATAAGAACATACTCTTTGATCTTGTTGGCGGTAAGAATTCTACCATCGGTCAGATTGTAAACAATGTTCTTAAGCAGGGTGCAGACGGTTTGGCTAAGATTGTTGTCAGAATCCTTCTTAAATTAGAAACATTTGACAATGTTAAATGGACATTTAAGAATATCAAAGAAATCCAGGTTAAGTATACTGAGCACTTAGGTAAGGAAGAATACTTTGAAGCAATCGGTAAGCTTGATACAATGATTGCTGAGCTTCTTGACCAGTTTGTTCACATTTCACTTGAATCCGTATTAGGCGATATTGTTTATACAAACAACATCATCAATACACTTGCTAAGCTTATTTACACAAATATTGAAAAGGTTGATATCGGCATTGACCTCAACACAGTTCTTAAGGTTGTTGATATTGATGTTTCAACTAAGGGTGTAGCTTCAATCCTTAAGGATTACGGCTCAGCTTCAAGAGAAATCGGACGTCGTGCTAAGTGGAGTGATGTTAACTTTGATTCACTCAACTGGGGCTTCAAGGATGGCAACAGAGATGGATTTGTAAATGCACTCAGTGCAGTTCTCAGACCTATCCAGCCAATTCTCCGTGTAATCCTTTCAGGTGAAGACTTAATCGTTCTTGGTTCTATCCAGATTAAGGGTGGTAACGGTTATAACACAGCTATCATCCCGCTTCTTGAAGCACTTGGTGTAAATCCAAGCAACCTTGTTTCACCTCAGCAGTATGCTAGAGAAGCTTCAACAGATAAGGTATTAACAAATATCCTTAACCCATTACTCGATAAGGTTGAAGAATTAACACACGGACCTATTGATGCATTAACCAAGATGCTTCCGAATATTGCATACTTTGTATACAACGGCGGTGTTCAGGCTATTGCAGAAAACCTTATAGCTCCTGTAACAAATATTCTTCACGAAATCGATCCTATCTACTCACTCAATCTTGATCTTTCAATGCTTGGTGATGTTGATTTGGCAGGCCTTGTAAACGGCATTCTTGCTGGTATTAAGATTAAGGGTCAGCCACTCGGAATCGTTCTTCCTGATATTGATCTTGCAATTCTTGCAGGTCTTGGTAAGCTTGTAACATATCGTTCAGCAAGAACTTACTTCGGTAAGCAGATGGATTGTAAGAAGATAAATGCCGATCAGGCAGCAGTATTCATTACTGTTCTTCGTTATCTCATCAAGACATTACAGCAGAACCTTGATAATATCAAGAAACTCCTTGAAAATCTCGGACTTTCAGGTGATATTGCAAACACAATTGCACAGGTTCTTCAGATGTTAACAGATATGGATGTTGACGGTGTTATCGAGGCACTTATGGAATTACTGTTTGGCTATAAGATAGGCAACGGTGGTGCAGATTCAGAATCTGAATCCGGAAAGAATAGCCTTGTATTCGGCGATTTCTCATGGTTATATCAGATATACTGGGTAATATTTGCTATTACAGTTCTTATTCTTATTTACTTCTTATACTTATTATTTGCTAAGAAGAATGAAGATGAAGAAAATCCGGAAAATCCGGAGGGTACAAACCCTCCGGAGGCTCCCTCCGAAGAACAAGAAACATACAAAGATAATAATAAACAAGGAGATATGATATGAGCGAAAAGAAAGAAGCTAAAAAGGCTAAAAAAGCCGAAAAAAAGGCTGCCAAAGGACAGAAATCCGGAAAAGGATTTAAAATTGTAATTGCTGTTCTTCTTGTACTTGCTATTGTCGGAGAATTTTACATTGGTTTAACGATTCCCGGTAAAATTGAAAACGCAATAACAGCGGCTACAGCAGTTACCGACAATGGATCAGATGATCCGGGTGTAGAATTCAAAGAAGGCACTTACGGCGGAGTTGAATTCAAAACACTTGAAGATGTAGTAAAATATTATAACGATGCTTATAATAAGACTAAAGCTAAAACTGCTGATTTCAAAAACAGCGGCGGCGATGTAGAAACTCTTTATGCTTTCATCGGCGAAGAGAATTTACAGATTAAAGAGGGAAGCCTTCTTGTAGATGGCTCTGCAAATGCAATGCTTAACGGAATGGTTCCCGGTATACTTAGCGGTATATTTAAGCCAAATGTTTGCGGTCTTCCTCCTTCATCAAACAGACATCCTGCAGATGATGTGGATTCAGCCGGTGCTTCAATGGCTACCTCAAGAGTAACGATTGAAGATGTTAAGGCTGGAAATGTTGTTGATAACGGTGATGGCACAATTACAATAACACTTATTCCTGTTGCAACAGAAATGAGTGAAAAGGGTATGGACCCTCAGGGTCATTTCTTCAACACACTTGGCGCACTTGACAGTGTAGTAGGAAGCATTAGTGTTCTTTCCTTCTCTCAGGGCGGCGCTTCTGAGAATGTTAAGGCAACATACGAAGGCGGTAAGGCAGTTGTTACAATTGATCCTGCTTCAGGCGAAATTGTTAAAGCAGATTACAATATGGTTGTAAATGTTGATGTTCAGCATGCAAACGTAACTGTTCTTAAAGATAAGAGTGCTTCTCTTGTAATTCTTTATGACAACCATTTCCCTGCATCTGATGCAACTATGGCTGAAAAAGGATATACAGCTGTATAATAAAAAACAAATCCTCTGTGCGAAAGCACAGGGGATTTTCCTTTATAATATAATTTTTGTTAACGAGAGTTTGTTCGCCTCTGATGAAAATTTTGTTATAAATTCAATATAAATCCCCGATGGTGTATCCATCGGGGATAATTTTTTTCTTATATTGTATTCTGTGTTTAGCTGTCTGTTCTTCTTTCGGAAATATAATCATGAACCTTTTGTCTTAATTCGCCGTGAAGCTTGAATTTTGTGCTGAATACGATAAGCGAAAGCAAGATAAGAACAGATGGAATACCGAAGCAGATAATTCCGATTGCATTTTTTGTTGGCTCATTAATATTGCCTGTTGTTATCTGGCTGTTGTAATTCATAATTCCAAGTCCGCCGAAAAGGAAAACAGTCTGAATCGTATATGCCATTTTCTGAAGAAATCCCTTCATTGAAAAGGTTATGCTTTCGTTTCGTTTTCCTGTTTTATATTCGCCGTAATCAACGATATCTGCAAGGAATACGGTTTGTGCAACGAACATGGAGCCGATTCCGATGCTTGCAATGATATAGCTTATATCAAGTGCAATCGTAATTTTCAACAGCGGTCCGAATACGAACATTAAAACGTATCCTAAAATAGCCATTCCAAGTGAAATCTGATAAATGGTTCGGTTTGATAATTTCTTTTCAAGAATCGGAATAACAAGTAAACCTAAAACCGAGCCCACAGCACCTATCATAGAGAATAGGCTTTGCTTTGTACTGTCGCCTAAAACATCGGTAAAGTAATAAACCGCTGTTCCGCTTGTTAAATACCAGCCTGCGTTTGAAAGCATTGCAAAAATCATAAATACAATAAGCTGATCGTTTGTGCCTATAACCTTAAACATCTGCTTAAAGCTGAATTTGCTGTTGTTATAAACAACATTGCGCTCCTTTGTTGACAAAACACATATCGCAGCAAAGATTACCAGAAATACGCCGCAGATAATTGCCCATCTTGAAAATCCGGTTGCGCTGTATCCCTTCTCCGTTGTAATTCCCGAGGAAAGCATTGGAAGAATGATAGGTGTAAGAACGGTAATGATACCTTGTCCAAGTCCGCTGAAGGTTCTTGCAACTGTAGCTACAAGGTTTCTGTCTTTCGGATCATTCGTAAAGCTTGGCACCATAGACCAGTATGGAATATCAGCTGTTGTGTTTGTCATACCCCAAAGAATATACATAACGGCTATATAAATGTATAGCTTTGTTCCGCTCATCCCGAACGAAGTAAACAAAAGCGATAAAACAATTGCATTGGATAGTGCGCCTATCAGTATCCATGGTCTGTATTTTCCCATTTTTGTTTTCGTGTTGTCAACGATTGTTCCCATAATAGGATCGTTGACACCATCCCATATTCGTGCAAGGGGAGTAAGCAGAAGTAAAAATCCTTCTTTTAAACCCAGTACACTTGATAAGTAATACGATAAATAGGAATAAAACATTCCATATGAAAGGTCAAGCCCGATAGCTCCAACACCATAGCCTATCTTTTGACCCCACGTTGTTTTGTAATCTGACATTTTATTATACCTCCATATCCGTAGTATAACACAATATAGGGGAAGTAGGCAACCTGTAAAGAACGAAATACGCTAAATTACAGCATTTTAGCCGAATTTTAGTTCTTTTGTTTGGTTGTTACAATTTTGTTACAAATGAAAATTTGCTTGACAAGCACTGTTCTGCCTATTATAATTAAACACAAGAGGGAGTAATTC
>JAIDJS010000145.1 GCA_029052085.1 Eubacterium sp. | reverse complement strand
GTTTTAAAATTTATAAAATGGAATATATAATACTTAAGGGTAAATTCTTCTATTGTAAAAAAGTCATCAACGAAATCCTCCATAGGGATATCAAAATATCTTGAATACATTAATAAAAGCTTAAGAGGCGGAGAAGATACATCCTTTTCATAATTTGAAAGCGTGCTTGGGCTGATTTCCAAAAACTCAGCCATCTCTTTTCGCGTAAACCGAAGAATTTCTCTGCAATAAAACATTTTTCTGCCTATTGAAGTTTTTTCTTCACATGCCGGTTTTCTTTTTTCATTTATAATTAATTCTTCAGCAATGCTTTTATCCATTTCATTGATCATATCTTCTTTGCTCATATTCCTTCTCCTATCATACAAAAAACAATAAAAAATGCGCAGCCGAAGCTACGCAATAAAACGCTAGCCCCAACTGTCGCCAAACAATTATACTTATAATATCTCAAACACAATGGAAATTATAATGGAACAAGCATTTTTCACAAATACTGTTTCCACTGTGCAGAAAAATATTAAATTATAAATATAATTATTTGGCACTGATATTTTATCACAACAAAAATTAAAGGTCAATAAAAAAAGTGGAGCGATGGGGGAACTCGCTCCGGACAAATATACATCTAATCAACCCCCATCGCTATTGTACTGCAATTCGCAGTAATTGTCAATACAACAAAACGCAGTTACATATAATATCATTGGTGATAAAATGTATAAAAGAATTCGGGATTTGCGTGAAGATGCGGATTTAACTCAAAAAGAAATAGCAAAAGTTTTAAATTGCTCTCAACAGGTATATTCAAATTACGAATTAGGACAAAGAGATATACCAACAGCAATTTTGATTGAGCTTGCAAAATTTCACAACACCACAACCGATTACATTCTTGGATTAACGGATAATCCGGATAAACATTAATCTGTCAGAAAAACATACTGCCTATTATATACCATTTCGGTTTATAAATCAATATACCAATGTGGTATTTCCTATAATAAGTTTGGTGGTATTATATGAAGCTAAGATTAAAGGATATCAGGGAAGACAAAGATATTAAGCAAATTGATGTTGCTGCATTTCTGAATTGCACACAGGTTTGCTATTCCCGTTATGAAAACGGGCAAAGGGATATCCCGCTGAATACATTATGCTTACTTGCTGAATTCTTTAACACAACTACCGATTATATTTTAGGATTAACCGATAATCCGAATAAATACTAAAAAGGACCGGCGATGCCTGTTCTGAAAAACAAATATATGAGTTCGTTTCCCCGAATTCCTCTACCGCAAGCTGTTCCCTCCCTTTTATAAGGGAGGCTTTTATAATTATAGGAACCGATTCAATATCGGTTCGCATATCAGAATTTAATATAACAAAAAGGGCGGAAATACATTCCGCCCATATATTTTGCAATATATCATTATTTCTTATCAATCTGCTTTGAATATTTAGCAAGATAAACCGTTCTCATAAGGAAACATTCCATTTTCGGAACATAATGCGCTCTGTTGAAAATACTTACATCAACAACAGCAGCACAGCCCTTATCCATAATAATTTCAAGAGCCTGCATATCGCCGTCACTATTACCTGTTACAAGCGCACCATTGCCCTGAACAAGAACAGCATTTCTGCCCTTAAGAGCCTTTGCAATATTCTTTGCACAATCATCTGTATCGCCGTCAATCCATGGGCTGCATTTTACATCAAGACCAACAATCTGAGCAAAGTCATCAATCATAGGAATAATCGGATCGCCTGTGCATGAAACAGCAATAACATCCGGAGTAGTTAAATGCTTAATCATTGAGCATTTTTCAGAAAGATAAATCTCTCTGTGAATTTTAGCACATTTAGGAGCGATTCCATTAATGCCAAGACCTGTTTCAATATCAACATCAACCGTTACATCGCCAACAGTAAGCGTAAACATATTGTCGTTTCTTACCGAAGAGCCAAGATCACAGATTGTTTCAGGCATCTCGCCGGCGTCCTTCTTTCTGAGGAAGTAATTTCTTTTATCATCATCAGAATATGATCTTGCCCATGAATGGCGCATATAATTATCCTTAATTACTCTTTCGCAGCACTTTTCAAGCGTTTCGGCAATGTTGAAAGCCTCATCATAAGATTTGCCCATACAGAGCGTACCATGGTGCATAAGCATAATCGCATAGCAATCCGGATTCAGCACAATGCAGTTTTCAACCTTTTTGCGAAGGGAATTTGTTGTTGACATTGCGTAATCAGCTGTCGGAACTCTTTCGCCGAGAACATCTTTATATTCAGCATAAACATTTCTGATTTCCATGCCTGTAATGCTGACGATTGTTGCTGCTCTCTGATGCGTATGGATAACAAAATCAACCTCAGGATGATGTCTGTAAGCAGCAGCGTGAACACCCTTTTCCGATGACGGCTTGATATCGCCCTCATATTCACAATCCTCTATATTGACAACAACGATTTCCTCAGGTGTTAAATCCTCATAAGCTCTTCCTGAAGGAGTAATAACAAACTGAGTATCTGAAATACGGGCAGAAACATTGCCCCATGTGCGGGCAATAAGACCTGTTTCAATAAGCTTTTTGCCTGCATCAACAACTAATCTTTTAGCTTCTTCAATTTCGTAAGCCATAATTTTCTCCTTAATCTTAATTTATATTCTAAAAACCAAGCAAAGGGAGTAGGAAAACCCCACTCCCTTGTTATCATTGATTAATAATCAATCTTTACGCACTTTGAAAGCACTTTGTCAAAACGCTTGATGCATTCATCAATATCTTCTTCAGTGTAAGCACTTGAAGTGTAAAGACGAGAACCAGCGAGCGTTACAAGACCTTCTGCCATATAAGCAGCACCCATATACTGCATTTCTGTCTGACGGATACTTGTCTGCTTAAGTGTTGAAGGAATAGTCCAAGGCTTCTTCCAATCAACTTTGAAGTGCATTGTTGCAACAGTATGAAGATGGCAAACAGAGCCGATATTGTAGCAAACGAAAGGAAGATCATACTTTTTGATTGATTCGTTAAGACCCTTAACAAGGCGATCAGCCATCTGACCTGCAACCTGGCAAGCATTTCTCTTTTCGATTTCGCAGATTACGGTATAGCCTGCGCAGCAGGAAATAGGAGTAGCAGCCATTGTACCGCCGCACATTGCCTTATGAATCTTCTTGCCTTCAGACTTATCAAGACCTGCGCCAAGATATTTCATAACTTCCTTGTGACCGCCGATACCGCCTGCACCCGGATAGCCGCCTGCAATAATCTTACCGAAGATTGAGATATCAGGATCAATACCATAATAACCCTGAGCACCTGAAAGACCGATACGGAAGCCGGATACAACCTCATCACAAACAAGGAGAGCGCCATACTTACGGCAAAGAGCCTGAACACCCTTAGGGAAGTCCTTATCTACAGGACGGGTTGCTGATTCAGGACCGATTGGCTCAATGAATACAGCAGCTGTACCGCCGCGGAATTTATTAAGGATAAGCTTCTTTTCAAGTGACTTAAGATCATTCGGGAAGAATTCCTGCGTATGCTTGAATACGAACATCGGAACACCGTGTGACTGAAGGTTAAGAGTTCCTGGAACACGCATACCCCAAGCAAGCTGATCTGACCAGCCGTGGTAAGCACCGCCCATTTTGATAATGTTCTTATGACCGGTAGCAAGACGTGCAACACGAACAGCACACATACATGCTTCAGTACCTGAACCGAGCATACGGAACATTTCTACTGATGGAACACACTCTGAAATCTTCTTAGCAAGCTTATATTCATAAGGATGGAAAAGACCGGTTGATGGACCGCAGTCGTCAAGAAGCTCTTTTACCTTTTCTCTGACTACATCATCATTTGAGCCGATGATGGTAGGACCGCCGGCCTGAAGGAAGTCAAAATATTCATTGCCGTCAACATCATAAAGTCTGTTGCCTTTAGCCTTTACCATAACGATTGGGAAAGGATAGTTGAAAGCAAGGTTGTGCTGAACACCGCCCGGAATGATATTCTTTGCTTCTTCAATCTGCTCTTTAGACTTCTTGCATTTCTTTGCAAAATATTCGTCTTCGTACTCTTTAAGAGCTTCTCTGCTGATTGAATAAATTGGTTTTTTGATGAGCGCATCAAGCTGTGAAGTAAGAATAGCTGCATCAGGATACTCTGTAATAGCGAATCTTGTATCCATAAATTTTCCTCCTTAATTTTTAAGTGAACCTGCCACTTAATTATATTTGATGTGAGCCACTGCTCACTTTATTTACATATTAAGTATATCACTTTTTAACGATTTGTCAAACGCTTATTCATTATTTTTTGTTTAAATTTCTTCCTAATTATTGCAGTAATTTGAATTTTGTGTTACTATACTTACACTATGTTTAAGCAACAAGAGAGGGATTTGTTGTACTTGCATAAAAATGAAAAAACTCTTTTGTGCAATGCTACAAAATTTTAAAAAATGATAAAACATTATAAAGAAGCCTTTGAAAAAATTCCCGAAGAACGAAAAGAAAACATTCTTGAGGTTGGTATAGATGAGTTCTCCTCAAAGGGATATGAAAACGCAAATATAAATGTAATTGCCCATAATGCAGGAATAAGCATCGGATTAATGTATAAATACTTTTCCACAAAGGAAGATTTGTTTTTAACCTGTATAACAAGGGGAATGAAAATCCTTGAGGATGCCGTTGAAGAAATTATGATCAGTCAGGATAAGCTTCTAATAAAAGCGGAAAAGCTTCTTCGTGCAGCCTGCGAGCTTTCAAGAAAAAACATCAAATATATAAAACTGTATAATGAAATAACGGCTGAAAAAGACGGAGAAAGGGCGGTTATGCTTGCAAGAGAAATAGAAAGCGTAACAAGCCGAAAATATATAACATCCATTGCACAGGCTCTTGCCGGCGGAGATGTACGCCAGGATCTGGATCCAAGGCTTTTTGCCTTTTTTCTTGATAATCTGCTCACAACGCTTCAATTTTCCTTTACCTGCGAATATTACAGGGAAAGACTGAGAATATACACGGGTGTTGACACAGATGAGCTTAACGATGATGAAATTGTAAATCAGCTTTTAAAATTTATAGAATCTGCATTTACTTTTGAAAAAAAGAAAAGTGATTACACGGAGGGAAAATAATGGGTAAATATGTTATTACTTACGACATTGGCACAACAGGAATTAAAACCTGCCTTATCGAAATTGATAAGGAAATCAAAATCCTTGGCTCTGCAACACTTGGCTACAAGCTTTATGTTGACGATGAAACAGGCGCTAAGGGCGGTGCTGAGCAGCACGCAGACGAATGGTGGGATGCTATGTGCGTTTCAACAAAAAGCGTTTTTGAAAAGGTGCCTTATGTAAGCAAGGAACAGATTGAGGGCATTTCATTCTGTTCTCAGATGCAGGGACTTGTTCTTGTTGATGAGGAAGGAAACTGCGTCCGCCATCCTATGAGCTATATGGATCAGCGCGCAAGAGAAGAGCTGAAAAAAGGTATTGCCCATGGCGTTCAGATTGCCGGCGCAGAGGTTTCAAAGCTGCTTAAATATCTTAAATACACGGGCGCTGTAAGCTCCTCCGTTAAAGACCCTATCTGGAAATACAAATGGGTAGAGGCTCATGAGCCTGAGGTTTTCTCAAAGGTTTATAAATGGCTTGATGTTAAGGAATATCTTATCTGCCGTGCAAGCGGTGAATTTGTTATGACAGAAGACAGCGCTTTCGCAACACTTCTTTATGATACAAGAAAGGGCCATGAGGGCTGGTGCAAGCCGATCTGCGATATGGTAGGCGTTGATATGAAGCATCTGCCTGAAATCAAGAAATGCACCGAAAAGGTTGGCGAGGTTACCGAAAAGGCAGCCGAAGAGCTTGGTCTTGCTGCGGGAACAGCCGTATTCGGCGGCGGCGGCGACGCTTCTCTTATCGGTGTCGGAACAGGCTCGGTAGCAATCGGCGATACCCATATTTACAGCGGTACCTCCGGCTGGGTTGGAACAGTAGTTAACAAGCAGGTTGTTGATGCAAGTGCAATGATGGCAGCCATCGTTGGTGCCGATCCCGGAAAATACAACTATTTCGGAGAGCTGGAAACATCAAACAAATGCGTTGAATGGGTTAAGGACCACCTTGCTCTTGACGATATCAGAGTTTATCTTCACGACAAAAATGTATCAGACGCAGTTGAAGCACTGCAGATTAATCTTTACGATTATATGGAACAGGTTATTGACACTGTTCCCGCAGGCTCTAACGGAACAATCTTTACTCCGTGGCTGCACGGCAACCGCTGCCCGTTTGAAGACCCGAATGCTGCAGGTATGTTTTTCAACATCAAAATTGACACAGGCAAAACCGAATTAATAAGATCTGTTGTAGAGGGCATCTGCTTCCATATGAGATGGATGCTTGAAAGACAGGATATTAAAAAAGAGGTTAAAATTTCCAAGGTTATCCGTTTCTGCGGCGGCGGTGCTTTGGGCGAGGTTACCTGCCAGATTCTTTCCGATATTTTACAGCGTGAGATTGAGGTTGTAGACAGTCCGCAGAATGTAGGTGCTGTAGGAGCAGCTGCCTGCATCGCAGTAGGATTGGATCTTATTCCGTCACTTGAGCATGTTAAGCCGCTTATTCCTGCCAAAAAGCATTATTATCCTAATCCTGAGCATAAAGATGTTTATGACAGAAATTTCAGAGTATTCCAGAATCTTTATAAATCAAACAAGGAAAACTTTGCAATTCTTAATGGTTAATACATATTAAATTCATTGTTTTTCAGAGAGAGCTTCGGCTC